>JACQWU010000136.1:0-2255 GCA_016209155.1 Candidatus Desantisiibacteriota bacterium
TAAAGATAGAATAATCCAGACTTCTGCCGCAATGAAACTTTCTACTATTACAGATGATAAAAGACGGGCAAAAATAGCGGTACAATTACACAATTTTGGACAAAGAGTTCAGAGAAGTGTTTTTGAATGTTATTTAAATAAAGAGCAATTGGATGAATTGAAGATAAGATTAGAAAAAATAATGGATTTTGCAGAAGATAGTATTAGATATTATTATTTGTGCAAAAAAGATGAAAAAAACATAGAATTTATTGGGGAGAACATTATTTATAAAAATGAAGATTATTTTATGATATGGTTAAGGGTAATAAATAAATTGCCAAAAAAAACCTTGACAATAGAGTATTGAATTTATATAATAAATTCCAAAATTTTGAATATAGAAACTATAGTGAGGAGGTGATTAAGGAATGAGGAAAATATTTTTAATTATGGGATTAGCAGTACTAATAAGCTTGTTTAGCTTTACATTTGTACTGGCAGCAGGGCATGATGTTGGATGTGTTGAATGTCATAGCGCACATGTGGCTCAAGGTGTAAAATTATTAGGAAAACCAGCCAATACTAAAATTATGAATCCAAGAGACGGGAAACCAATAACATCACCTACATCTTTATGTATGGCATGTCATGATGGCAACGGAGGACCTGAGATTAACCTTAAAACTACGCATCCGGTTTGTGTTACTCCAAATCCAAAAATTGCTAAAGTTGCAGAAGATTTATTAAGAGATGGGCAACTGCATTGTTCCGGTTGTCATGATTTCCATCCGTCCAATGATGGATCTTATAAATATTTACGTTTTGGTACTCAGGGAGCTTCCGGTATAGGAACTTTCTGTTCCGGATGTCATCCTGATAAAGCAGCACCGGCAGGAGCACCAAAGAAAGCAGCAGAACAACCTAAAAAATAGTAATTTCAAATAAAATTTTTAAGAGCCTGGAATTTTATGCATTATTCATAAAGTTCCAGGCTTTTTTGTATCAGTATCAAAGGAATTATGATGAGTGATTTTCATAAAATTTATTATGATATACGCAAACCTGCTATTTCATGGGATGATATAGGCGGATATTCTGAAATAAAAGAGAGGTTAAAAGAATTAGTCTGTCTTCCTTTAAAAAGATATGAAGAACTTAAAAAATTAAACATTGATATTCCAAAAGGTGTAATGCTGTGGGGACCTCTTGGAACAGGGATCACCATGTTGGCAGAGGCGTGTGCCATGGAAGCTCAAGCTACTTTTATATATGTATCCGGGCAGGAAATGCTCGGCAAACCGGAAGTCATAAAAGAAGCTTTTGCTTCCTCAGTTAAATATGAACCGTCGGTTTTATTTATTACAGATAATGACTGGCTTGTTCCCCGCCCGGGAGCTGATTATGAATGGGAAACCGGGAATTTAAGAGGGAAACCTCCAACATTTGCTGATAAAGAATTAACCGGTATATATATATCAGAAATAGATAAACTGCAATCGGATAACAGAAAAGTAATGCTTATGGGTTCGTGTTACAGAATAGATGTGGTTGATCAGAGTATTATAAAAGAAAAAAGAAGATTTAATCGTAAAGTTTTTGTTCATCCGCCGGAAAAAAAAGAAATTAAAGAAATGCTAAATTTATATATAAAAAAAATGAATATTAATTTTTCCTGTGATTTTGATATTGATTCTGTAATAGAAAAAATTCAGGGTTATACCGGATGGGATATTGAAAATTTATGCCGTAAATCACGTATCTCTGCATTAAAACAGAATAAAGATACAATATCTAATTTCGATTTTATGGAAAGTATTAAAACCATCACTCCATGGATCACGCCGGGAATGATGAAAAAATATCATGATATTTTTTCACAGGACTGCCCCCATCATTATAATTTTTAAACTTGGATTATTTATGGTGAAAATATGATAGATAGACGCCTAATTAAAAATTTTGATTATTCCCTGCTTATCGCTGTCATCTTTCTGATTTTAACAGGAATATTGATTATTTTCAGCGTTACCAGTAAAGGTGATAAGTCGCTTGAATATTTTTTTAAACAAATATACTGGTTTGTTTTCAGTTTAATAATATTTTTTATTGTATTATCTATTAATTATAAATCTTTTGAGAGATGGTCGTATATTTTTTATTTTTTAAGTATTTTACTTATTGCAGGAGTTTTTCTTTTCCATCCCATGCAGGGAGCAAGGAGATGGATACTACTTGGACCGTTCAGAATACAACCTGCGGAACTTGCAAAAATA
>JACQWU010000136.1:2284-6785 GCA_016209155.1 Candidatus Desantisiibacteriota bacterium
TAAAAAATGAAGGGAAAATACAGGGTTTCAGAGAACTTACCGTCCCTCTTATTTTAATTGGATTACCTGTTATTATCATACTTAAACAACCGGATATGGGAACAGCTTTAACTTTCTTCCCGATTCTTTTAAGCATGCTGTATATAAGCGGGACCCCATCACTTTATATCTTTTTACTTATATCACCTTTATTAAGTTTTATATTATATAATTGGTTTTTTTTGTGGCTGTTATATTTAGCTTTGATTGGAGGTATTTTATGGTGGAAGCTGCCCAGCCGTATAGATGCTATTATAGGATGGGGAATTAATTTAGGGACAGGTATTTTAGGTCATAAATTATGGGGTTTATTAAAATACTATCAAAAAAGACGAATTTTAGCTTTTTTAGATCCGGAGCTTGATCCTTTAGGTTCAGGGTATCATTTGATCCAATCAAAAATAGCAATAGGCTCCGGAGGATTCTGGGGCAAGGGTTATATGTCCGGAACTCAAACAAGGTTAAATTTTTTACCGGCACAACATACGGATTTTATTTTTTCAGTTATAGGAGAAGAACTCGGGTTCATCGGCAGTATGTTTGTAATCTCTGCTTTTGCGTTGATTATACTACGAGGGACTGACATTGCATCTAAAGCAAAAGATTTATATGGAATTTTAATTGCTACAGGGATAATATCTGTTCTTAGTTTTCATATTTTGATAAATATCGGAATGACAATAGGAATCATGCCTATCACAGGTATCCCGTTACCTTTTTTAAGCTATGGGGGATCTTCCTTGCTTGGATTTATGATTATGACAGCCTTATTAATTAATATCGGGATGAGACGCTTTATTTGATTAGCAAAAAAATCATTGACATAAAACTATTTTTTTTCTATTATTATACAATTATGATAAAAAAATTCTGTATATTTGCTATTTTATTAATCCTGATATTCCCTTTGGTATATTTTACGCCTTTTATTGCTCTTGAAGGAACAGACTGGCCCATGTTTCGTAAAGATTACCAGCATAATGCAGCTATTGAAGCGGAGCTGGAACCCCCTTTAGAAAAAATATGGACATATAAAACCGAAGGTAAAATTTTTTCTTCACCAATTGCTTATGATGAATTTATATATTTTGGTTCCAGTGATAATAATATTTATGCTCTTGATGCGGAAACAGGTGACCTAAAATGGAAGTTTGCAACTAAAGGTCCTGTTAATTCAACTGCCTGCATAGATGAAGATATTTTATTTGTCGGGTCATATGATTCACACCTTTATGCGTTAGAATGCAAAACAGGCAAATTATTATGGAAATTCAAAACCAGAGACAGAATTATTGCTTCCCCTGTTGTATATGACGGTATTGTTTTTTTTGGGTCTAAAGATGGATTTGTTTATTCAGTCGATGCAAGAACAGGTGACCGCTTCTGGGATAAAAATTTGAGCGAATACAAATATGAAGGAATTTATTCTTCTCCTGTAGTCTATGAAGATTATATATATATAGGAACAAAAAGCGGCGTGATTTACGCTCTTATGAAAAAAACAGGTGAAATTTTTTGGAAATACAGCACCTTTGTTCCAATTTATTCTTCACCTGCTATTTATGATAATGTTATTTATATTGGAAATTATGACAATAATCTCTATGCTATTGATTGTAACAATGGAAAATTAATATGGAAATATGAAACGGGTGATTGGATTTATTCTACTCCTGTTGTGGCTAATGATACGGTTTATGTGGGTTCAGATGATGGATATTTATATGCTTTTAAATCATTGCGCGGGAAATTGATATTCCGCCAAAAAATAGGCAAGCATGTAAGCTCTTCACCGATTTACTGCAATGGATATGTTTATGTCGGCACCAGTGACGGAGCAATTATTGCACTGAATGGTAATGATGGAGCTATCATGTGGGACCATAATCTTGGAGGTCCCATTCGTTCTTCCCCTATAATTTACAACAATCATTTATTTGTAACTTCAAAAGACGGTTCTATTTATGCTTTTCAGCATAAACGCTGATAAATATTCCGGATCAACTCCCGATAGTAAATAGTACACTGAATCATATTCATAAGGAGTGTTTATAGTGTTAAATAAAATTTTAAATAAATTAATAGGTTCAAAAAGTGACAGAGACATAAAGGTTATGATGCCAATTGTTAAAGAGATTAATGAGGTTTACAACTCTCTCTCTAATTTGAGCGATGAAGCATTAAAAAATAAAACAAATGAATTTAAGAACAGGCTCGCAAATGGTGAAACATTAGATGATCTATTGGTTGAATCATTTGCTGTGGTCCGTGAAACCGCACGCCGCCGTACCCTTATAGATCCGGAATGGAAAATGGTGCATTTTGACGTACAACTTATAGGCGGCATAGTCCTGCATCAGGGAAATATTGCTGAAATGAAAACAGGTGGAGGAAAAACACTTGTTGGAACACGTCCTGCATATCTTAATGCATTACTTGCTAAACGTGACCGTAACTGGATGGGACCTATTTTTGAATTTTTAGGATTAAAAGTCGGCGTGATTCAAAATGGAATGACAATCCGGGATAAAAAAACCGCATATGAGGCGGATATTATTTACGGCACAAATAATGAATTTGGATTTGATTACCTGCGCGATAATATGGCAGGCTCTCCCGAAGAAAGAGTCCAGAGAGGATATTCATATGCAATAGTAGATGAAGTAGACAGCATATTAATTGATGAGGCTCGTACTCCTCTTATTATTTCCGGACCTTCTGAGGAATCAATAGAAAAATATTTTGAAATAGATAACATTGTGCTGAAACTGCAGGATGGAATAGATTATACAGTGGAAGAGAAAGACCGAAGAGTTGTTCTGACTGAAAAGGGTGTGGAAAAGGCGGAAAAATTTTTAAAAACTGATAATTTGTATGACCATAAAAATATTGAATATGTGCATCACCTGCATCAGGCGCTTAAAGCGCATAAATTATTCAAAAAAGATGTGGATTATGTTTTAAGAGACGGACAGGTTTTAATAGTAGATGAATTCACAGGCAGAATTCTGGAAGGCAGACGTTACAGCGACGGTCTGCATCAGGCGATAGAAGCCAAAGAAAAAGCAAAAATAGAAAGCGAGAATCAGACTCTTGCCACTATAACGCTGCAAAACTACTTTCGTCTATATAAAAAACTTGCAGGGATGACGGGAACAGCAGAAACAGAGGCAAAGGAATTTTTCGAAATATACAAACTTGATGTAGTAGTTATTCCTCCAAATAAAAAATTAATAAGAGAAGACCGCTCGGATGTAATATACAAAACCGGAAGAGAAAAATTTAATGCTGTTGTTAATGAAATTCTGGAATGGTATAAAGTAGGACGTCCGGTTCTTGTCGGCACAATTTCCATAGAAAATTCAGAATTATTAAGCGACATGCTGAGAAAAAAAGGAGTTAAACATTCTGTCCTTAATGCAAAATATCATGAAAAAGAAGCAGAGATAGTGTCACAGGCAGGACAGAAAGGCACAATTACTATTGCCACAAATATGGCAGGACGCGGAACAGACATAGTACTCGGCGCTGGAGTGGTGGAACTTGGAGGACTCCATATCATCGGTACAGAACGGCATGAAAGCAGACGTATTGACAATCAGCTTCGAGGCCGCGCAGGACGACAGGGAGATCCCGGTTCAACACGTTTTTATCTGTCCCTGGAAGATGATTTAATGCGGCTTTTTGGATCTGATCGCCTTATTGGTATTATGGATAAGCTGGGAATGGAGGAAGGGCAGGACATCCAGCATCCCATGGTAACGAAAGCTATTGAAACTGCGCAAAAAAGGGTTGAAGGCCATAATTTTGAAATAAGAAAACATGTTCTTGAGTATGATGATGTAATGAATAAACAGCGTGAGGTTATTTATGAATACCGCAGGCATATTCTGGAAGATGAAGATCTCATATCTTATATAAAAGGAATATTGGAAGAAGTATTAAATATTAAAATGGATCAATATGCAAATTCTGAGGCTCAGGCAGTAAATTGGGATCTTAAGGGGCTTAAAAATTGGACTACATCATTATGTCCGGGAAAAAATTTTGACTTTATTGATAATTCAAAAAATAACAGAGAATATATTAAAAATAAAATATTTGAGGTAATGCTTGAGTTTCACTTAAATAAAAATTCTCAATTCGATCCCCAGATTCGAAGAAAGATAGAACGGAATGTATTACTTTCTATTATAGACAACCGCTGGCGTGAACATTTGTGCGCAATGGATTTTTTGCGTGACGGGATAAACTTAAGGGCATATGCGCAGCGTAATCCTCTTATTGAATATAAAAATGAAGCATACAATATGTTTATGAGTATGATTGAAACAATTAAAGAAGAAATAATTGAATATCTGTTCCATTTACAAATTACTTCTTTTCAAGATGAAATACCCCAAAAAAGACGCACACCTGTCTTTTTTAATGTGAGCTCCGACGGGCCAAAAGCTCCTGTAAA
>JACQWU010000137.1 GCA_016209155.1 Candidatus Desantisiibacteriota bacterium
TTTGGAACAAAAATATATGGAATTAAGGCAGCGGCTAATACTAATTTTGGAAAAGAACCACATGACCTCACACCGCTTGAAGGAGCATTTATTGTCACTGCAGCAACATTAACAGGATTAGTCACATCAATCCATGTGACTGATATGGTTTGCCATTTAATTATTGGAACGTTATTGTTAATTACAGAATTATTCAATGCAGCAATAGCTGCTGTATTTGAGGCTATGTTTGCAGAATTAGTATTAATAGCTGCTGTATTTGCAGCAATATCGGATGTGTTTTTGGATATATTATTTGTATTGGCATCAATTTTATCTGAATTAACTTCAATCGCAGCTTTATTAGCATTGATATCTGCCGTATTAGAGGTAATTTTAGCATCATGTGACGCTATATCGGATGCATTATTATTTACCGCTTGTTCCAAAACGTTAAAATTTTCGTTCACCTTTGCGGCACTTGCTGTGTCTCCAGCAGTAAATGTATTTGGAATAGTTATATTGCCCGCAAGAATATTAGACGCAATACCTAAAATAAAAAGTATACAGCAAAAGAGCGCGAAATTTTTTAAATAATTTTTTTGTTTCATTGGTATCCCTCTTTCTAAAATATTTTTAATATTTTTTTAAATTTCAAAAATTATTCTCCCCAAATACCGTTATCCCATTTCATCTCATCCCATTTACCGGCAGCTATTGCAGTAGATAAAGGTTTAGCTGAAGCTTCAATACTTATATCGCTTTCTCCTGTTGAATTAACAGAAGTTATAACATAATAATATATTATTCCGTTTGACAGATTTGTATGAATATAAGGAATTGAAGCCATTGCTATTTTATTATCAGATTTAGATACCCCTGTATTTGTTGACCAGTAAATATTGTATGATGTGGCATCTGAAACAGAATTCCATGAAATTGTTATTTGTCCATCTCCGGATGCAGCGCTTACGTTAGAAGGAATATTTGGTATTTTGGATACTGCTACAGGTTTAGCAGATACTTCAGTGCTTACATTACTTTCACCCGCTGAATTAACAGCAGTTACCACATAATAGTATGTTATTCCATTTGTCAAAGCAGTATGTGTGTATGGACTGGGTAATCCACTGATTTTACTATTAGATTTGGATACCCCTGTATTTGTTGACCAGTAAATATTATATGATGTGGCATCTGAAACAGAATTCCATGAAATTGTTATTTGTCCATCTCCGGCAACTGCATTAACATTAGTCGGAACTGCGGGAACATTAGTTGTAATATTATTTTTTGTATTATCTCCGCATGCCAGTGCGATACTTATTAACATAACAGATAGAAATAAAAATAGACATTTTTTAGTCATTTAAACACCTCCTCTCATATCAGAGACAGAAGAGCCCCTGTCTGCCTCAGGGTTCTTCATTTTTTAAATTTTGTTTTTATTAAATTAATAAATTTATTCCGTCCCGAAGGTATACCCGGTTTTACTTCTATAGCCTCCGGCCTGCTTGTACCCTGCAAATGCTGACGTAAAGGTATCAATGTTTGAGTCATGAAACACTCGTTAATTATGGATTCCGGTAAATTCAGTTCACGCCCGATTACTATTGCCTGGGATCGCGCTGACAGAGTCGCATCAGAAACACCGCCGATCGATCCTGAAATAACACTGCTTACAACACAAGTGAGAAGAAAAATTAGTTCATGCCGCCGCTTGTGATGTTTTTGCAGAAGGCTGGATATTTCAAGCATGAGCTCCTGATTTTGGAGCAAACGCATAATCTCCTCAGCACTAACAATGTCTTCTCTTATATCTTTATCTATTCCGCATTTAAATAATGAATCTCTAAGTTTTTTGGAATTTTTAGAAATTTCATGGAATTCAGTTGTCGGTTTAATTCCTTTATTTGATGTTATGACCACATTAACAAGGGAAGCCATATATAAAGCATAAGAGACAGCAACTTCAACAATCTCAAGATCAAGGTCAGTATCTTTTTCCATTTAATTAATCACTCCCATTATTCGATTTTATCACCTAAGTCCCCCGCCTGCTTGATATCCATGGTATTATCTTTCGTCAATCTTTATTTTCTATTTACCCAAGCAGATAACCTAAAATTATTGAACCTGTTATACTTATCATCAAAAAAGTAATGACGGCCTGTTTTTTAAACATTCCGTTTAAGGCTACGATTGCAGGGATACTTGTTACAGGGCCTGCAAGCATAAAAGATACGGCTGCTTTTTGCCCCATTCCATTTTTCATTAATCCGCTTAATAAAGGGACAACTGAAACACCATTAACAGGTAAAGGAATTCCGGCGAAAGTTGCCCATACAGGGGAAAGCAGATTATTATTCCCAAGAAAAGAAGCTACCCATTCAACAGGAATAAAAATAACCATTATTGCTTCAATAAATGTAGCGATTAAAACAAATTTTACCATAAATCGAAATAGTTCTTTTGCCCGTTTAAAGAAAAAATCAAGTTTATTGCTTGCAAGTTTTGTATCTATGGGGATGTCTCCAGGCGCTTTATTTTCCATGTCTTTAGCTTTAACAATACATGAGTCTATGAATTTGTGTGTTTTAAGAATATCTGTATCAAAGAAATTAATTTTTTGTAAAAAATAAGCGGTAAATCCTGCTAAAAGCCCCATTAATATGGCTCCAACCAGCTTTGCAATAGCCATTCCAGAGCCAAGAACTCCGTATGTAAAAACCAGAGCATCAGGACTCATTATAGGTGAAGTTACAAAAAGCGCCATGACAGGAGGAAGCGGTATGCCGCATTCAATAAGAGTAATAACAACCGGCATTATACCGCAGGAACACAAGGGGCTAAAAACACCTATAAATACAGCAAAAAATATCATGCTTATTTCACGTTTATTGAGTATTTTATATAACTTGCGGTCCAGTTTATAGGTTTTAATTAATGCTCCGAGCAGGATTCCAAGTAAAACAAACCACCACATCCGTAGCAGTTCGTTTCCCATAACAACAGGGATCTTATACAATTTATTTAAAAAAGTTATCATATTTTCTCTTTAAAATATACGGTTTTTACAATAATAGCTTTATAGCGTGAGGCTTTAATCTCAGTTCCAAATTTTTATATATCAGAGTATATTGTTATAAAAAATGCTTGTCAAGCAATAATAGAATTAATGAATTAAAACAATCTTGACTTTTTAACAATTTTTATGTTAAATAAACTATCTTGATTTATTTGTAGATATACATTATTTCTGCTAAATTTACTTACATTAAAAAAAGGGAAAAATTATGAAACGGCTGGTTATTTTATGTTTTGCGGTTTGTGTGCTTTTCGGTTGCAGTAAGGATTCGAGTTTGAAAATCGGTGTTTCCGCTCCGCTTACAGGTGATATTGCCGCGCTTGGGCAATCCACTAAAAATGCCATTTTAATGGCAGAAGAAGAAATCAACGGTCAATTGCCGAAAGCGCGGGGATATCGCAAATATCTCCATGGTCAACCAATCCTAATGTAACTTTAGGCCGGAAATATGTTTTTCGCGCGTGTTTTATAGATCCGTTCCAGGGTAAAGTTGTAGCTTTATTCGCACTAAACCAGTTAAAAGCAAAAACCGCGGCAGTACTTTATGATATTGCAAGTGATTACAACAAAGGTATCGCGGAAGTTTTCAATAAGGAATTTACAAGCGCCGGAGGGCAAATAGTCAGTTTTGAAACCTACAATACAAAAGATACTGATTTTTCCGCCCAGTTAACCAAAATCAAGGGTACTAATCCGGATGTGCTTTTCCTTCCAAATTATTTTAATGAAGTACCGCTGCAGGTACAACAAGCCCGAAAATTGGGTATTACCGCGCAAATCATCGGAAGTGACAGTTGGGATAATCCTGAATTGATTTCTCTTGGCGGAGATCTAATGAACGGTACATATTTTACCAACCATTATTCACCGGATATAGATAATCCATCAGCCCGTGATTTTATTACCAATTATCAGAAAAAATTCAATATGGTGCCCGATGCCGCGGCAGCTCTGACATACGACGCCGCTAAACTTCTATTTAGCGCAATTGCTAAAGCGGGGAAGGACGATGCTAAAGCAATTCGTGACGCTATTGCGGCAACCAAAGGATTTAGCGGGATAACAGGAATGATTACTTATGAAGGTTCGGGTGATCCGGTAAAAGGCGCTGTCATTATTAAAATCGAAAATGGAAAATTTGTCTTTAATAACCAGGTAAATCCATAATAACCATATGATTTATACAATCATTCAACAAATGTTTAATGCCATTCAATTGGGAGCGGTATATGCTTTGATCGCTCTCGGTTATACTATGGTATACGGCATTCTCCGTATGATCAATTTTGCCCATGGGGATATTTTTATGTGCGGGGCATTTATCGGTTTTTTACTGGCAACTAAAATAGGGTTACCCCTTTGGCTCATGCTGCCTATGGCTATGTGCCTGACAGCATTACTCGGAGTAATAATTGAACGGATAGCTTATCGGAGACTGCGAACTGCTCAAAAAATGTCACTTGTAATTACCGCTTTGGGTGTAGGAATATTTTTAGAAAATTTCGTTATGCTGATGGTAGGACCTGCAACAAAGCAGCTTCCGCAGCAGCTTCCGGGCAGTATTGTTCAATGGTTTTTTAAATATAATATTACAGTTACATGGGACAGGATATGGATTATTATTATCTCCCTGGTTTTAATGGCTGTTTTGTGGCTGTTTGTTAACCGGACACTTATGGGCACTGCGATGAGAGCTGTCGCGGACAACAAAGATATTGTTCCTTTAATGGGGATAAACATCAATCAGGTAATAGCAGTTACTTTTGCTGTTGGTTCCGCTTTAGCTGCTGCCGGAGGGATTTTTTACGGCCAATCATACTCGATAGATCCTTATATGGGTATTGATCTTGGCTGGAAAGCCTTTATCGCCGCTGTTATCGGCGGCATAGGGTCAATTGAGGGGGCGGTATTAGGCGCTTTTTTGCTGTCAGGGGTAGAAATTTTCACTGTAGCTTACCTTTCATCAAATTTAAAAAACGGAATTTCTTTTGGATTACTTATCATTTTACTTCTTATCCGGCCAAACGGAATAATGGGAAAACCAATCCTCAAAAAGGTATAAAATATGAAAGATTATTCAAATTCCTGCTGGTTTAAAATCCGTTTTGGAATTTTTTCCGCAGTGCTGCTGTGTATAATTTTAATTTTGCAGGAACTAAGCAAAAACGGCTGGGTTAATCAATATTATCTGCATATTTTGACTGTAATCGGAATGAACGTTATACTTGTTTCCAGCTTAAATCTGGTGAATGGTTATCTCGGTGAATTTGCGCTCGGGCATGCCGGTTTTATGGCATGCGGCGCGTATACCGCGGCTTATTTATCAACGCAATTAGACTTAACAGGTTTTCCGGCCATAATAGTTTCACTTGGAGCTGCAATAATAGCAGCCGGGATTATTGGCTATCTTATAGGTTTAGCTGCATTTAAAACCGTTGGAGATTATCTGGCTATTATCACTCTGGGTTTTAATATGATAATTGTAAATGCTATCCAAAACATCGACTCACTTGGCGGCCCGCGGGGATTTACCGGTATTCCGAAGTATACAAGCCTCTTCAGTGTTGCTGTTTGTCTTTTGGCAACTTATTATATTTTCTATCATCTGGTAAATTCTAATTTCGGACGGCTTTGGGTTGCAATACGTGAAAATTCTCTTGCCGCGGAATTAATGGGTATTAATATTAATCAGGTAAAAAATTTTGTTTTTACGATTGCGGCTGCATTTGCCGGATTAGCCGGAGGTTTATGGGCTGAATATCAGCAATTCATTACACCCCGGAGTTTTGATTACATTAAAACTACTGAGCTATTAGTCATGCTATACCTTGGCGGGACCGGCAGCTTGTCCGGTTCAATACTTGGTGTTACCGTATATATTATTTCCATGGAATTACTGCGGAATTTTTTAAGTTTTAACCCGCAACTGGTAGAAATGCGTATGATAGTAAGCCCGCTTATTCTTATCATTATCATGATAACCAGGCAGTCGGGACTTTTAGGAAACCGCGAATGGAGATGGCTTAGGCCTGCTGAAGCATATATACCGGAGGAAAATATTACTCATGACAGCGTTAAAAATTGAAAATTTATCAAAATCATTTGGCGGCATTCAGGCGGTTTTGAATTATAACCTGGAATTACCTGATAACACCATCACGGGACTCATTGGCCCCAATGGCGCAGGTAAAACATCTATTTTTAATCTTATCAGCGGTATCTATCGTCCCGACTCAGGACAGGTCTTTTTGAATGATAAAGAGATTACACATAAGGCTTTATCCATGATATCCCGCTCAGGAATCGCACGCACCTTTCAAAATATCCGCCTTTTTAATCAAATGACGGTTTTGGATAATATCAAAACAGCATTTCACCGCCGCGCCGGATATCATTTTGGAGAAACTATTCTGGGACTATCCAAATTCTATCTGTCAGAAAAAAAAATTGACAGGGAAAGCATGGAATATCTTAATTACTTTGGATTAACCGGATACAAATCGGAATTTGCAAAAAATCTTTGTTACGGAGACCAGCGCCGTCTGGAAATAGCCAGAGCTTTAGCATCAGAGCCAAAGGTATTACTTTTAGATGAACCTGCCGCCGGTATGAATCAGGTGGAAGTAGAGGAACTGATCAAGCTCATACGGAAAGTACAGAAGGATTTTGGATTATCCATTTTATTAATTGAACATCAGATGCCGGTTGTGATTGAACTTTGCAGATCTATTCAGGTGCTTAATTTCGGACGTTTAATCGCATCCGGAAATCCTTCGGAAGTAATTTCTAATCCGGAAGTAATACAGGCTTATCTTGGAGAAATGGAGCCTGTAATATGAATCTCCTACACCTGGAACAATTATCAATTGCTTATGGTCCGATTAAAGCATTACATGCGATAAATCTGGAAGTTCATGAAGGAGAGATTATTTCACTTTTGGGAGCTAACGGCGCGGGAAAATCCACTACATTAAGGGCAATTTCACGGCTTATTCCTGTACTGTCGGGTAAAATTAATTACAAAGGTAAAAATCTTCTGGAGTATCAGCCTCATACTGTGGTTGCTCAAGGGATTGCTCATGTTCCTGAGGGCCGGGGAATTTTTCCGGGTTTAACAGTTTTGCAAAACCTGCAACTGGCCGGCTGGACAGTTAAGCATAAAAAACAATTAAAGTTAAATTATGAATCAGTATTTAATCTTTTCCCAAGGCTTGCGGAAAGGATAGCTCAATCAGCCGGAACATTAAGCGGTGGTGAGCAGCAGATGCTGGCTGTAGCACGCGCCCTGATGACAAATTGCCGGCTTATGCTTCTGGATGAACCGTCTATGGGGCTGTCTCCTCTTCTTGTAAAAGAAGTTTTTCGTGTTTTGCGGGAGATTAACAAACGCGGCACCACCATTTTGCTGGTTGAACAAAATGCCAATATGGCTCTTAAGATTGCTCATAGAGGTTATGTTCTGGAAAACGGCCGGATTGTTCTTTGCGGTTCCGCCTCAGAGCTGATGCAAGACCACCGTATAATTGACGCGTATTTAGGGGCTGCGAAAAAATAACAGAATTTGGGGTCACCTATTTCCTGATAAACTTACTCTGTCCCCAAGTCCATTCCCCAACTTTACTTTTCAATTTAATTTTTATAAATGAAAATCAGTTGGGTATTCAATCACTATTTTAAATTCTGAATAAGGAATATTATCTAAACTAAAAATGGTTTTATCCAATGAATAAGCTGTGATACTCATATTATGTATTTCACAAACTTTTTTAGCAAAAAACAATCCAATTCCAGTCCAACCAAATTTTTCTTTAACATATTTACCCCTTACATTTCTTAAAAAAATATTATCAATTTCTGAAATTTCAATTTTAGGTCCAATATTTTTTATTTCAATTTTTTCAGAGTTATACTTTTTAATAAATTCAACTGTAATATCATTATCACGTGGAGAATATTTAATTGCATTATCTAAAATCACAAATGGCAACAAATCAAGAATTGGGAAGCCATAAAGTTCAGTTGTTGAATTCCCAATTATTTTTATTTTTTTTCTATCTATTCTGCATCTATTATCAAGGCAGTGTTTAACTTTATCAAATTTTTTATATATTCCCATAGGCGTTTTTGTTTGCATAGTTACGCTCATTGGATTAAAAATAAAATCATATGCATCAAGTCTAATAGAAACTAATGAACTTGTACTAAATATATTTGCAGTTAAATCTTTTAGGAATTCCAACTCAGTATTTTCTAATTTATTATAATTTTCTTTTGAAATATGTATATTTATTTCTTCTGATTGACTTTTGATTTCTCTATTTAGTTTTCGAATTTCATGCATTATAGCTTCAACAAAATCAATATTTTCTTTTAATTTTTTTTCAGCGTCTATTTTTTGCAGCTTTAAAGCTAATGCGTTTTCATTTACATCTAAAAAATTTTCAAATTGCTCAACTGATAATTCTTGTGTAAACATATCATTATCAATTTTATCTTTTAGTTTTCTTTTATTAAAATGTCCTTTTATTCTCATTGATGTAAAAATTATTTTATTATTACAAAAAGTTGTTGTGAATGTCGAAAATCCATATGGGCATATTTTATATCCATCTTTTAGAATAGCATTTTTATAAAAAACATTACATTTTTTTCTATTTTTATTACAAAATTTATAAGTTTTTAATAATAAACCATCAGAGGGTAATTGATTGTTTCCTAAATCAGTAATATAAGGTAAATAGATCATTTTATTAACCCGTTATTTTTTTAATAATGATATTTGAAACAAAATTTAGAATTATTTTTTTCAACTCAGATGGTAAGGAATTTTCGAGACTTTTAATAGGAAACGTTTTATTTTTATTAAGAATATACTTAACATATTCATCTTCTAGTTTAAGGAGATGTTCTGCGGATATTCCAATTTTAATTAATCGTTACTCATTTTCGCTTTCCTCTGCATTTTTTTCGAAAAAATTATTGATTTCATATTTTTTCGTGATTAAATACTAATCATAAATCTTAATTTATGAAAATTGTCAATAAAATGTATATGATAATCATCGTATCCGATACTTTCTGTCCCTTAGTTTTTTTACCATGATTTTTTGAGAGGATACAGAAATAAGGTTAAAAAATTTTCCGATTAACTGTTAATATGATTTTCAACTAAATCAAAAAATAAATTTTTATAAATAAATTTAAATTTGGAATAGTATTTGGAATAGTAAATGAAGCCAATTAAAATAAAAATATCCTCATCTGCTGTTGTTGGTAATATTGAAAGTAATTTTGCTGACTATTTTTCGGAAAATAAATTTAACCAGTCGTGGCAGATAGATTTGTCTACTGTTGATTTTATAGAAATAGCTTCAATGGTTTATTTGGCTCAATTGATTTATAGAAGGTACAAACAAAACATCGAAACAAAAATTATTCTTCCAATATCGTCTTCTGTATTAATTATTTTACATACATGGAGATTTTTTGAAATCATTGAAGATTTAACTAATATAAAAATTCTAAATTTTATTGATGGTGAATTTGAAAAATTTTCCGAGGTTAAGATTGAAATTGGAGGTAAAACTTTTCACAAGGATATCAATAAAGATTATTTTGAAAAATACTATTCAGATAAGTCTATTAATGAATTAATAAAAAAAGGCTTTTTTTCTTTGATTTGTTTGCCATTTAAAACTATGGAAGAAAAAGAATTCGCACTAAAAAACCAAAGAATTCAATGGAATGCAGATAAATTAATTTCTGATGTCCTAGAAAAAAATCTTTTACTTAATGTTGAAGTTGGGAATATACTTGCAAACACTATTATTTATGAGTGTTTAACCAATGCCGCTCATCACCCACAGTCAGATTATTTAGTAATAGGATCATTCTTTGACTTAAAAAAAACATCTAAAAAAGAAAATGTAATATATTATTTTACAATTGTTATATGGGATAATGGTAATAGTATTATAAAAACCTTGAAGGATTCCATTGATAATGGTAAAAATATTCGTGCAGAAAAATCATTTTTACTTGCCAAAACGCATAGTCTCACATCATGGATAAAATTAACCAGAAACTATATATCAACATCAAATAATAATTTTTTATACTATGACTTTATACCTGATAAAAAAACTGATAAAGACGAGATATTTGTTTCCTCCTTTTTCCCAGGAATTTCTAGAGATCCAAACAGGGAACAAAATTTAAGTTTTGAAAATAATAGTACGAATAAAGAAGCGATAGAAAAACATGATCCTGGATTGGGTCTAACCTATTTACTTAATGCTGTTATTGAAAAACTAAATGGAAATTTGTCTGTTAGAACAAATGAATACTTTTTGAATATAAAAAAAGGTAATAAGAATATTATATCAGAGTTTGAATCCTTAAAAAGTAAATCCGTTGCTTATAAAGCTGATCTGGAGTTGAAAAGATTAAAGGGATTAGAAAATCTTAATTATTCACAAGCAATTGACTTGTTGCAAATAAAAGAAAAAATCAAGATAAATTAAAAATTCTTTTTGTTGTTGACTTAATTTATAGCGGAAACACTTTCATAAATAAATATAAAGAATTACAAACTTATTTCTATAATTCTGAAATTAGAGCACTTAGTATTTTGAACATTGATAATTCAATTGAATCAGAAGGAAAAGAAAACAAAAGAAAAATAGATCTCAATGCAAAAGATTTAATTGAGGTAGAATTTTTTTTAACAGTTCAACAAGTTAATTATCTCAAGGCAGATAATAACTGTCTCATGTGCCTTTATGATTTGCTACCGATGACTGATAGTAATTGTATTTGTGAAGATCACCTTATATCTTATGAAATGTGGTTAATGTGTGATATTGCGGGTTATAAATCTGAAGACTTTCAACCAAACAAAGGTCGAACAAAAATAGAATATTTACCTCATTCTATTGAAATAATGAAAAATAATGCACCGTATTTAGCATATAAATTTAATAAACTTATTATTAAAAAAGATTTTAAAAAAAACTCCGATCTTATTTTGTTATTTCCAGATGAAACAACGAATGAATTAGAATTAGTAAAACGCGATAATACCTTAATACTACTTAGTGAAACCCCCTCAGGTTATTTTGCAGAATCCTTAAAGCAGTTGGAAGATTTCCAATATTTTTCTATACCTAGAAATATAATAAGAAAACTTCAAGAAAAAGAAATTATGCTTAATGACATTCCTTCTCAAAATTCTGATTTCTATAATAATTTAAAAAAATTACCAGAAGCAATAATTATATTTGATGAATTTAAAAATTCCGGAGGGACATTTAGTATTATTTTAAAAATACTTGAATCTGTAAATAAAAAACCTATAGCATTTTTTCCAATTTTTGACTATTTCCCTTCTGATAAACAATTAAATAATATTCCAGTACTATCCTTATATAAATTTGATATAACACCAGAGGGTAATAATGCAAAATGAACAAAATGAAATTCAAATTCTTCAAGAAATTAAATCCATAGCTTATTTCATTGGCAATACTACTAACACAGATAGTATTAAATTGAAACTTGCAGATTTCCATTATCGTGCAAAAAATTTACAGAATATAATATCTGTAGACCCTTCTAAACAGCCAATAAT
Source organism: Candidatus Desantisiibacteriota bacterium (assembly GCA_016209155.1). Classification (GTDB taxonomy): domain Bacteria; phylum JACRDZ01; class JACRDZ01; order JACRDZ01; family JACRDZ01; genus JACQWU01. Next base: position 11,697 of record JACQWU010000137.1, read on the forward strand.
TAAAGAGCTTTTAAATCCTTCTTTTACCCTAAATGAAGAAAAATATTTAGCTGGTTCACGAATTAGTGCCATAAAGAAAGCAAAAGAAGTTTTGCGGGTAATTAATGAAAAAAATATAGATTTATCAAATCATGGTTTTTTAAGCCTTGGAGGTGGAGATGGGACAGAACTATTTTTTGAAATTGAAAATTCTAAATCAAATTATGGAATTTTAATGGAATATGACTTCTTCTCAGTAAATCGATTTAGTAATTTTCAAATTCCATTTTATTTAAGGAACTCTAAAAGAAAAATACGTACTGAAGTTATCGAATGCGATTTGTTAGATAAAATAAAATTTGATATTGCAAATAAATTAATTAAAGCCAGAAAATTGGATGGCATAGTGGTAGCAATACATGCTGTCCTTCATGAACTTTCAACTAGATCTCAATTAATGAAAGGTATGGGAATAAAAGATAAAATTGAAACTCTTTTTCGTAGAATTTATGATTTACACTCAAATATTCTTTTAATTATTCGTGAACCAGGAATTCCGGAAAATTGGAAGGAGAGGATTATATATATATTACAATTGGAGATGAATATAAAAACGATTTTTTTGAAATACTTAAACAAATAAATGGGATACACTTTCAAAATAGTAATAGTAATTTTGAACTATTTGAAACAGGGACAATAAAATGTAAAAAGGATTTAGCAATTGAATCTTTTAAATTTTACAGGGAATGGTTCTAAAATTTTACCTAAACCGCAATGCTTTACTTATACAATTGCAAGAAAACGGACTTAAAAAGAGAACAAAATGGGGTCTTGTAAAATTATATTTTATATATTTTCAATCTTTTTAATAACACGGTTTATTGTTGCATAATGAACATTAAAATATTCCGATATTTCTTTTAATGCATATCCAAACTTTGAATAAGCTTCATAAATTAAATTTTTTTGCCACTTAAACTTTTATGCCGCCAGCTTAAATTGAATTATGTTATATTCCACAAGAGGTCTGCTGGTATATCTTCCCGAAAATTTATTTTTTTCGATTTTTATGACCCCTAATTCATTGAAAAAATTTATTATTTTGCTTAAATTGGATACATCTCTCTTGATTAACTTTGCGAGTTCATAAATGGAGGTAGGTTTGAAATTTATAATATAAGTCAAAACATCAATATTTCGTATGAAACGGGAAAAATCATTCTTATTATCAAACGAAATTTCAAAATTATGCTCTTTATTATAAAATTGCTTATTTTTTAAAGCATTTTTAAAATTATCCAGCACTTCAGATGATGTTTTTAACGAAACAATTAATTTTTTCATAATTTTACTCCTAAATGTTCTAAAATTATTTTTTTAAAATCTTCTATAAGCTTATCTTCATCAACATAATCATATGGGATCTCTTTGTCATCTATATGAATATGCGACCTTTTTGGTTTATGATTATCAATTAATATTTTTTTCTTTGTTTTAATATCAAAACAAATTAAGCTGAATTTATGACCATCAGGATAATTATCTGACTTTCCTACATTCCAAATTTTAAGTTCAAGAACATATCTATTTTGCAATTTAGCTTTATGCCAATAAACAATTTCAGCTTTCATATTGGTATTATATTACCCATATAAAAATTTGTCAACATAAAAGTACTTCAAAAATAGAAAATTTTTGTCCTTGAAATATTTTTAAAAAATGTTTGCAACTAAAAACTAATTACAAGAAAAGTTTTTCTTGACATTTATATAGGATAGGGGGTATACTATATTATAAAGGAGACAAAAATTATGAATGAAAGAAGAAAAGAAACACTCGCCCATGTTAAACGAATACAGGGACAAATCGATACGCTTGTAAAGTATATTGAAGAAGGAAAAGATTGCTCTGATATTGCTATGCTCACTACATCTATCGCGAAATCATTTGATACATTAAGATTTAGAACCCTTGAAGGGTTTATTTTAAATCACTTGCTTAAAGGGAAAAAAGTTCCGGAAGAAAAAATTAAAGCTTTAAATTCTTTAATCTCCCTTTATAAAAAATAGATCCAATAGGAGGAACAAACAATGAGTCTTGTAATTCTTGAAAATATAAAAAAAAATTACATCAGCGGAGAAGTTTCTGTCCCGGCATTAAGGGGAATAAATCTTTCTATTGATAAAGGAAAATTTGTTTCTTTTGTCGGCCCGTCCGGCAGTGGAAAAACAACATTGCTGAATTTAATCGGATGTCTTGATAAGCCGACTGAAGGGAAAATTTTTGTAGCCGGAGCTGAAGTTAACAATATGAATAGAAAAACATCGGCGAAATTCAGGGGTGATAATATCGGGCTTATATTCCAGAATTTTAATCTTATCCCTGTTCTAACGGTTTATGAAAATGTTGAATATCCTTTGATAATGGTGCAAGATGTTCCACCGGAAAAACGGAAACAGAGGATACTTGATTTGCTTGAAAAGGTGGGAATGACAGACCAGAAAGACAAATATCCGGCACAGCTTTCCGGCGGACAGAAACAGCGGGTGGCAATCGCCAGAGCCCTCGTAACAGAGCCAAAACTTGTTCTTGCGGATGAGCCTACTGCAAATCTCGACCACGACACAGCCTATAAAGTAATAGGACTTATGCACCATATGGAAAAAGAATTCAATACTACTTTTATTTTCGCAACCCATGATTCAAAAATTGTAGGCGAAGTTGAGGTTATTTATACAGTGGAAGACGGGTTGATTACTAAAACACATGAAAACAAAAAAATCGGGGAGGAAAAATAAAATGAAAAATATAATAAAAATTGCCCTGCGTAACCTGCTGAGACAAACCCGAAGAACACTTTTAACCTCATCCCTGATTGCTGTGGGAGTGGCAATGGTAATATTTTTTGGCGGGATAGGGAATTCATTTAAAAATGAAATGATAGGTATTTTAACTAATTCTAATCTGGGCGATATTCAAATTCACAAAAAAGGATACATCAGTTCAATAGATAATTTACCGCTTGATATAACTATTAGTGAAAATGATTTAAAAAACCTGAAAAAGAGAGTAAAACCTGTTCCGGTCTTGTTAAAAGAATAAAAGAAGGAGATACAAATCCTGATACTTTTGTAAAACCGGGTTCTATTGTAATTCCGCAAAATATAGCAACAGGAATGAATTTAAAAATAGGGAACGATCTTGTTTTAGTAGCCACCAACAAGGATGGATCTGTTAACGGTGTAACTTTTAAGATATCCGGTATTTCGGAAAATATTATGGGCCCTCAAGGGAAAGACGGGTACATTCATATGGATGACGCAAAATCACTTTTAAGAATTGAGAATGGTGAAATTACCGAAATCGCTATCAAACTGAATAATTTTGACAGATTAAATAAGACATATATAAACCTGCAAAATGATTTGCTTAAAATAAAAGAAGAAAAAATAGGCAGACCTGTTTTTGAAATTCACACATGGGAAGCATTGACTCCGTTTGCAACCATTGCAAAAATCATAACTATGTTGATTATGGTCGTGCGAATAGTTCTCTTTATTATTGTTTTAGTAAGCATACTTAATGTAATGATGATGTCTGTTTATGAAAGAATGGGAGAAATTGGCACAATAGCTTCCATTGGAACACCTCCTTCAAAAATTCTTACGCTATTTTTGACCGAAGGCTTATTTGTGGGACTTTTCAGTTCAATAGCGGGTAATATTATGGGGATAATTATCTTATTGATTATTCGCGCGGCAAAACTGACTTTTACATTCGGAGATGCGCGTACAGAACTGACACTTGCTCCTCAAATCCCGACTACTGAAATATTACTTTCAATAATTTTTGTAGTTGTAATTTCTGCGATTGCAAGTTTACAACCGGCGCTCAAAGCATCTAAAATGGAGCCAGTTGAAGCATTAAGACATGTTTAATTTGGTAATTTAAACGGGAGAATTATAATGAAAAATATTAAAATTGTTTTACTATTTATTATCCTTATTTCAATTGCAGGTGTAACATTTGCTCAAGACGGAAATGAGCTCTTAAAAAGAATTGATAAAAAATTAATGCCCGAAAGTTACGAATCTTACAGAAAATTTATAAATGTAGAACCGGATGGAAAAACCAAAGAATTTGTAGCGTATACAATAAAAAAACAAAAAGTTAATGTTGCCTTACTTTTTCTTTCTCCGGCAAGTGAAAAAGGAAGGGCTACCTTAAGATTAGGCGAGAATATGTGGCTTTATATACCCAATGTTGGCAAACCAATCCGGATTACAAGTTTACAATCAGTTACAGGCGGCGTATTTAATAACGCTGATATTATGCTGGTTGATTACAGCGCGGAATATGATGTTGTTAATTTGGTAAATAACGAAGCAGAATATATTCTTGAACTAAAAGCGAAAAATAAAACCGTGGCTTATGATAAATTAAAAATGTGGGCCACAAAAGATGAGATATTAACAAAAATAGAATGTAGTTCAGCCGGAGGAACGCTCATAAAAACGCTTGAATTTAGGGAATTGAAAGATTTTGGCAATGGACTTGTAACATCTTCAGTTGTAGAAACATCAGAACTCCTGACCCATATTTTTAGTAAAATGTGAAAGTGCAATAAAGACGGGCAATCCCAATCAAATTGTATAAAAAAGAGCTTTACATGTTGGATTTTGATATGATACCTTATTTACAATAAGAAAGGAGATATCAAT
>JACQWU010000106.1 GCA_016209155.1 Candidatus Desantisiibacteriota bacterium
TAATTATAAACATATTATTTGTAATATAATATATACTAATTATGAATATTAGTATACTTTCGGAATAAAACCTAAAAATCTTACAAATATTATCTAAAAGTGCCGTAAATACAATAGAAAAAAAGGACGAAACTGTAAAGCCTGCCATGATATGCATAGTTCGGATACGATAAAGCTCATTATTGGACCGTGGTGCTATTTTTCCAAATGGAGACATACTCTTCAATTTAAAATAACCACAACTGGAGGGAAATGTATAGTAAGCTGTCATAAAACACGCACATATGATCGAGATAATCCGGTGGATAGGAATAGTAGCATTTTAGTTTGGAATTTACAGGAGAAGCATAATGAATATTAGAAATAGACAGCGGATTATAATGATGATTATGTCATTTATTTTGATAATCATAATTTTCGTTATTAGTTATTGGAATTTTTTGGTTAAATCTTCATCACCTTATCCCGGTGAAGAGGCCTTTTATGAGGAGCCATGAGGTTGTAATTTAGTGTTATACTACCCCATTAATTTATTAAGTACCATTTTACTTATACATTTTAATGTATCAAATACACCAATTCCACTTAGAGCTACAGCTTCAAAAGTTTTTATTCCTCCGGGATTTAAATCCTGGTCAAGTTGTTCGATTGTTAATATATTTGATAAATCCCTTTTGTTATATTGAATAACATATGGAATTTCAGGAAGGCGATAACCTTGTTCTATTAAATTTTCCTTCATGTTTTTAAAACTGTCAATATTAGCTTCACGCAGTTGAATTTGTGAGTCTGCTACAAATATAAGACCATCAACTCCGCGTAAAATGAGTTTACGGCTTGCATTATAAAAAACCTGTCCGGGAACAGTATATAGGTGAAAACGGGTTTTATAACCTTTTATTTCACCAAGATCCAGCGGCAAAAAATCAAAAAACAATGTACGCTCACTTTCCGTTGCGAGGGAAATCATTTTACCTTTATTATTTGCTGTTACTTTATTGTATATATATATTAAATTGGTAGTTTTCCCGCCTAATCCAGGTCCGTAGTAAACCAGTTTAAGATTTATTTCTCTTGTTGAATAATTTATAAACGACATTTATTATTAAACTCCTTTAAAAATACAAAATTATATAAGTTTATATATTTGTTATGGCAGGATATTTTTGGAACTTCAGAGACGAAAAACATAAATTAATCCATAAATAGATTATCAATTTTATTTGCAGCTTTCTGTTGAAAATCTTCACCGAACCGATCGGATTGCTCAGATGTTTTATTGTTAGATTCCTGAATTTCAGGTTCAGTTTGGGTTCCCTGCGAATTATCTTTTGTGGAATCTTGTTTTTCTGATAATGCTTCTAATGGTTTTGAAGGAGTTTGCATCTCCGGTTTAGGATGGGATTCTTCTTTTTTTGACATACTTTTAATTAATTCTTTTTCTTTTTTTACTTTAACAAAAAGACGTTTGAATATTTCTGAAAGTACACTTATCGCAGTCTTAACTCTTAATCTTATAAGTCCAAGGGAAGTTCTGTCATCAAAAATCACAACCAGTATTATTCTTGATTCAACTACTGAAATATGAATATTCTCTTTTTCTCCCTGGTGAAATAAAAGAGAAAATTCATTTTGTCCCATTAATTGTGCCAATGCACTTGTAGCAGCAAAATTTCCGGCAGTGAGACTTGCCAGCGCAATTGAATCAAAAGATACAGTATCCCCGATATTTGTTATAAGCTGACCGCTTTTATCAACCAGAAAAATTGATTTAGCTTTTGCTCCTAAAAGAAGATTATTTAAACATTCATTAATTTCCTTAAACTCTTTTTCATATAATACTAATGACATTTTAATCTCCTATTTAATTTCTTCTTTGCTGTTTAATCGTAAAAGCATTTCCCATTTTTTGTCAAGCTGTTTTTGTATTTCATCTATAATATGAGTATTATCTTCACGCCAGAGATGCGCAAATCTACCTTGCGCTTTTAACCAGTCATTCACCGGTTTTTTTTCAACAGGTATATAATTTATTTTATATACTCCGTTTTCCACTTCATATAAAGGCCAGAAGCATGTTTCCACTGCCATTTTAGCCATTTTTATACTTAAGCTTGCATCATGGCGCCAACCGCGAGGGCAGGGGGATATTACATTTATAAATGCAGGACCGTTAACAGTGAATGCTTTTTGCGCTTTCATTACTAAATCTTTCCAGTTATGAATCGAAGCCTGTGCGACATAAGGAATATCATGAGCTATCATACATGCGGTTAAATCTTTTTTATATTCTTTTTTCCCTGCAATTACTTTACCCGCGGGAGAAGTGGTAGTATCTGCTCCATGAGGAGTTGCGCTTGATCGCTGGATGCCTGTATTCATATATGCCTGATTATCATAGCATACATATACCATGTTATGTCCGCGTTCCATTGCCCCTGAAAGAGATTGAAAACCTATATCGTAAGTTCCGCCGTCTCCGCCCATAGCGAGAAATTTAATATCTTTTGAAATTTTACCTTTTTTCTTAAGAGCTGTATATGCTTTTTCAACCCCGCTGATCGTTGCCGCAGAATTTTCAAAAGCATTATGTATAAAAGAACATTTCCATGCTGTGTAAGGATAAATAGTGGTTGAAACTTCAAGACATCCGGTAGCACTTCCGACAACTATTTCAGAATCCTCCGCAAGTCCCATCATTATTTGTCTGACAGCAATAGATGCGCCGCATCCGGCGCATAACCTATGTCCATTGGTTAAAAATTCTCTTTTATTGACTAATTCTTTTAAGGTCGACATTATTCCTCCAAATATAAATGGGAAGTGAAAAATGGGAAATGGGAAGTAAAATTAAATCTTTACATAAATTTCCCATTTCTTATTTCCTATTTCCTATTTCCCATTTGATCTTTATTTATTCTCTGACTCCAAGATATGATATTAAATTTTTAATTTTACCTGTTTCCCCGATTTTTATTAAATCAGTATAGACGCTTGCCAGTAAATCAATTCCAATTTCTCTGCCTCCTAAGCCGTAAATATAATTAATTATTTTATGTTCAGGATTTATATTGAATAATGATGATCGGATTTCATTAAAAACAGGACCGCCAACAGCTCCAAAAGAAATAGATCGGTCAAGAACAGCAATATTTTTAATATTTTTTAGAACCGCGGCAAGTTCTGCGGAAGGAAAAGGGCGGAAAACTCTGAGTTTTAATAGTCCGGCTTTTATCCCTTTTTTCCTTAATGTATCTACAACAGATTTTAATGTTCCGGCAGTAGACCCCAAAACTATTACTAAATACTCAGCATCATCAACAAAATAACTATCAAAAAAACCATATTCTCTGCCGCATATTTCCTTGAATTCTTTGCCAACATCTATAATTACTTTTCTTGCATTTTCTATTGCTTCAACCTGCTGTCTTTTATGTTCAAAATAATAATCAAAAAAATCCAGAGGGCCATATGTGACAGGGTTTAAAGGATCTAATAGCGGATGTTTAGGAGTATAGTCACCTATAAATTTTTTGATTTTTTCATCCGGAAAAAGCGTTACTGTTTCCATAGCATGACTTATAATAAAACCGTCTAATGTAACCATTACAGGAAGTAAAACATAAGGCTCTATTAACTACAGGCATAACAATTGGAAGACGCAAAGATGCAGCTATGTAAACTACTTCCCACATAGAAGCTAAACCATTTGATGAAGTAGCTGTCATGGATCTTACTCCGCCGGCACTTGCCCCAATTGCCGCACTCATGGCACTGTGCTCACTTTCAACAGTTATAAATTCAGTATCCACGATTCCGTCAGCAACATATTCGGCAAATTTTTCCATTATAGTAGTCTGAGGTGTGATTGGATAAGCGGCAACAACATCCGGATTAATTTGTTTCATCGCATAAGCAACAGCCTCATTTCCTGTTAAGGCTTTTATTTCGTTCATTAATAGACTTCTCCTTACATTTAATATTTGGAATTCATTCATCTTTTTTCATTTCAATTGCTTTTATTTTAGGAGGACATTCCTCAGCGCATATTCCGCATCCTTTGCAATGATCCAGATCAAAACCTGCAATTTTACCGTCTTTTACAAGAATAGCACTATCAGGGCAATAAATCCAGCATACAAGACAATTAATACATTTAGCTTTATCATGAACCGGTGATTGCACTTTCCATCCGCCGGTAAGATATTTACTGGCATTACCAGCTTCTAAAATCAGGCCTCCGATTGGGATGTCTTTCCATCCTGTGCCATTTTTACTCATTCGGATTTCACCTCCTGGTATGCCTTTTTAATTGCCGCCAAATTTTTTTCGACTATTTTAGAACTGAAAACACTTGAATATTTTGATTTAAAATCTTCTAATAATGAATCAAGCTCCAATATATTTGTTGCTTTGACAAGAGCACCTAACATTGGGGTATTGGGAATAGGTCTTCCTATTGTATCTATAGAAATCTGGATAGCATCTACAGTAAATATTTTTTTTCCTGATAATTTTATTTTTTCACGTATTTCTTTTGGTGTTTTAGGAGTATTAATAATTAATATCCCGTCATCGGTCATCCCCTCTGTTATATTTATAATTTTCAATAAGGTTGGATCCAGTACAATAACCATAGAGGGATTAATGACTTTACAATGAAGATGTATCGGATTGCTGCTGATACGACTAAAAGCCTGGATAGGGGCTCCCATCCTTTCTGCTCCATACTCCGGAAATGCCTGAATATATTTTCCGGCTGCCAGAGCTGTTTCACAAAGTATTTTTGCGGCAGTGACAACTCCCTGCCCGCCACGGCCGTGCCATCTAACTTCAATCATTTGGTTCAATATTGAGTACCCCTTTCTTAATTTTTTTTTATTTGGAGTAACTTGAAATATTAAAGAAATAATAACTAATTTTGTTAGATTTTATTAAAAAAAAATTATTAAGTCAAGGAAAATAAATAATAGCGTAAAATTTTATTTTTGACAATTATTATTTGCCATGATAATATTCATAATATTTTATAATTAACAGAAAAATTTAAAAAATCAGGAGGTTTTTAATGACAAATAAGCTTGCATGGATTAAAAATGACAAAAATAAGGAAATACTGGAATTTATTAAATCTATCGTAATAGCTCTTATTATAGCTCTTACCCTAAGATCTTCAGTGATTGAAGCTAATTTTATTTTTTCCGGTTCAATGACCCCGACTTTACTTGCCGGAGATTATGTTCTTGTTAATAAAATGGCTTATAATTTAAGGATACCTTTTTCTTCCTATGATATTATTAATTTTAAATTACCTAAAAGAGGGGATATAGTAACTTTTATTTATCCTCAGGATAATTCTAAAATTTTTGTAAAAAGAGTAATAGGATTACCGGGTGATATTATTGAAATTAAGAATCAAGAGCTTTATATAAACAATGAAAAAATTAAACGTATTAGCACCCGGGATTATGATACTCTATATTCAGGATATAATGAATACATAGAAAGTAAACCTCATAGCATCATTCATCGTAAAGCACAAAGTATATATGGTGATTTCGGGCCTATAGTTATTCCTGATAATAGTTATTTTGTATTGGGAGATAATAGAGATAATAGTGCTGACAGCAGGTTTTGGGGATTTGTTCCAGGCAAAAATATTCTTGGCAGAGCGCTCATAATCTATTTTTCTAACAGCGAAACAATGAATTGGAAAAGCCCTTCTCCCTTTGATTGGATCAAAGGAATACGACTAAAACGTTTTGGATCAATATTATTAAACAGCTGATAATTTTTCAAAATTAAGCAATATGGAGAACACTATGAAAAATTTTCATAAAAGCTATCTGGTTTTTTTATTTCTTTTACTGATTTCCTTTTTTTTGAAAGTAAAACCAATAAGCTGTTTAAGCCGTATTAAAATAGGAGATACAGTATCTGATTTTACGGCTTTAGATCTTAATAATAATAAAGTACAATTCAGTTATTATCTAAATAATAAAGATAATAAATTAATCACTCTTCTTTTTTGGAATGTACAGCCTGATTCCACATTACGGAAGTATTAAGAAGAAGAAATGGTTATCATGCAGAAAGTTTATAACTGGTATCATGCATATGGATTTGAAAATGAAAGAAGCATTGAAAAAACTTAATATTACTTTTCCTGTTCTTATTGATAATGGATTGAAAATATATAATAAATTTGGAGTATCCGCTTTCCCGAGTTTTATTTTAATAGATGTTAATAAAATATCAAGATATCAACTCCCGGGTTATGCTCCTCAATCTGCGGATAAAATTATTAAACATGAAGTGGAAAATCTACTTGCCTTAACAAATGATCAAAAAGTTATTGAGAATAAACCTATTTATACTTTTGAAAAAGAAGATGTGGGGCAATTTAGAACAAAATTTATCAGTGAAAAGCTATGGGGTGAAAAATTAGTTTTGAATTTTTATGGCAGGGCAGGGGAAACAGGGCTTAATAATCCAACTTCTTTTGCTATAGGAGAAAATGGAAATATATATATTGTAGATTCATTAAATGGAATAATAAATGTATATGATATGAATGGTAAATTTCTTTTTAATTTTGGCCAGGAGGGTTTTGCAGGGGAGAATCTCGCTTTACCATGGGGTATTGAAATTGATTACAAAGGAAGAGTTTACATTACTGATATCGGTAAAAATCTTATATTTATATATACTCCTGAAGGTAAATTTATGCTGAAATTCGGCGGTACAGGCAGTAATGATGGACAATTTAATATGCCATTTGATATTGCAATAGACAGAAACAAGAATATTTATATTGCTGATTCCAAAAACGATCGTATCCAAATTATTAATGGAAGTTTCAAAAAGAAAATAGGCAGCTCAGGAAGCAGAGACGGAGAATTTTCGCTTCCAACAGCAATTGCTCTTTCTAATGATGAACAACTGATATATATATTGGATACTAATAATTGCAGGGTGCAGATTTTTGATAAAAAAGGAAATTTTGTAAGTAAATTTGGAAGACCTGGTTCTAAACAGGGAGAATTTAATCATCCTGAGGGTATTTCAGTTGATATAGACGGGAAAATTTTTATAAGTGATACACTTAACAATCGAATCCAGATTTTTGATAAAAATGGAAAATTTCTCGGGATGTTCGGGCATTATGGTTCAGATGAAGGAGATCTTAATTCTCCCGGGAAAAGTTTTATTGACATAAAAGGGAGATTTTATGTTGTTGATAGAAAAAACAATCGAATTCAAGGCTTTAGCATAAAATATATAAAAACCTTTTTATTATGAATACACTAAGTCCAAATTTATCTTTAAAAATTTTCAACCTGAAAGTTTCTCAAGCGGTAAAATTGCTTGACAAACCTCTTGTGCTATTTAATCTTGATGGAACCAATAAAAATTATAAAATGTTTACTCAAATTGCAGATCATGCGGCTCCCGCAGTATTAATTTTATTCCCGGATAAAAAAATTCATGTTATTGTATCCAGTCTCGAAACATCTATGCTGAAAAATTTTAATAAAAACTTAAAAGTACATTCTTATAATTCCAATAAAAATTTTTTCGAATTATTAAATGACATAATCTCAGTTAAAAACAAAAAAGATATTTATGTTGAAACATCTGAAAACTATCACTCTCTTGATATTTTGACTCATGGATTTTACAATAAATTAAAAAAACAATTTAACCTTTTTTCAGCAGAAGCTGTTCTATGGGAATTAAGAACTATTAAAACGGAAGAAGAAATATTATTGCTTAAAAAAGCCATTTATTTTACAATGAAAATTTTCGAGAATTTAAATCCATCTATTCATGAAGGTATAAGTGAAGATGAAATAATGAGAAAAATTAACCATATGCTTATTGATTATAAGCTTGAACTTTCATTTAAACCACTTATCGCTTCAGGCAGAAGAGCGGCATCCCCGCATCCTGTCCGCTGCACAGGAAGAAAATTAAAAAAAAATGATTTATTAATTTTAGATTTAGGTGTATATTATTATTGCTATACTTCAGATATTACTCGAACTTATAAAATAGGCGGAGATATTAAGAAAGAAAAATTTTTTGCCGTAAATAATGAGATGGAAAATATTTTGCTGTCTGTTAAGCTTTCAGATATAACACCATCAGAACTTGCGCTAAAAATGGATGATGTTGCTAAAAAAAATAATGTGTTTAATCTGCAAAAACACGGTTATGGACACGGGATTGGTGTTGATGTCCATGATGTTTATCCTTCAATTTCATCCATACAGAAAAAAACTAATACTGCAAAGCAAAGAAAATTTTCTAATAATATGGTTTTTGCTTTTGAACCCGGATTTTATACTCCGTCAAAAAGTTTTAGAATTGAAAATAATTATGCTGTAAAAAACGGATATGCGGTTAAATTAGGCTCACTTCTTGAGTAACCGCAAAATAAATTAAAATTTAAAAATTAAAATGCAAAATAACAAATTAAAATTTTAAATCGAAATATTCCACGAGGTTCTACCTCGGGGTTTTCTGTTACGAAGCAGGGGAAATTTATGAAAAAAATATATTTAGTATTATTAATAATTATACCCGCATTTTTTTTATCTGTTTCAGTTAACGCAAAAGAACATAAAATTAAATTAAATATAAGCTATGATACATCAAAATATTATTATGATTCTCCGGATTTTGATATTATTAATATAAATATATCATCCTTAAAAAATTTTAAACGTTTTGAAATAGCACCAATTTTAGCCTCCCGTTCAGGTATGGAATTAAATTTAATAATAAGCACTGAAACATCAGAAATACTTTTACTTAAGGAAGAAGCACATCAAAATAAAGAAATAAGAAAAATTTTTTTTAAAAATTTTTCTTATTTAACTTTTAAATACTTCCAGGGTAAAAAAATCCCTGATTATAAAATTTCAAAAAATACATCATCATATATTTATGATGGTGAAAAAACTCCTCAATCTTTCAGCTTTGGAGTAAAAAATAAAAATAACTGGGGTCAGCATGATAAATCATTCGGACCGGGTCTTGCAAGTGGAATTGGTCTTGTATATGAAAACCAGGTGCATCTGTATCATTCCGGATCTCTAAATTACGGATATCATGATGATGACCTGCATTTTTATTTTGAAATAGAACCTTTATGGGAAAATGAATTTTTAGTCGCAGCCATAAATTACAATACTTATTTTCATCAATTTGGACTAAGA
>JACQWU010000138.1 GCA_016209155.1 Candidatus Desantisiibacteriota bacterium
ACTAAAAGGAGATAAATATGTATTGTAATCAATGCGAACAAACTTCAGCGAGCGGATGTGTAAAAACAGGTGTGTGCGGCAAAAATGAGGATGTAGCGAGCCTTCAGGATATTTTACTGCTCGGGCTAAAAGGGATTTCAGCATATGTGGTTCATGCTGGAGAACTTGGATACCGGTCGGAAGAGGTGGATAAATTTATGCATGAAGGTCTTTATTCCACAGGGACTAACGTAAATTTTGATGCCAATAGATTCATTAATCTTAACCTTAAAGCAGGAGAAATTTGCCTGAAAGCAATGGAATTATTGGATAAGGCTAATACTGAAACATTCGGTTTGCCGAAACCTGTTGAAGTCAGTAGCGGAACTGTCGCGGGGCATGGAATTTTAGTGACAGGGCATGATCTTCTTGCATTAAGTGAACTTTTAAAACAGACAGAAGGTAAAGGTATAAATATTTATACTCATGGAGAAATGCTGCCCGCTCACGGGTATCCAGAATTAAAAAAATATAAACATCTTGCCGGGAATTATGGCGGAAGCTGGGTTGATCAGAAAAAAGTATTTGAGCACTTTAGCGGTGCAATTCTTGGAACAACAAACTGTGTTGTCCAACCGAAAGATTCTTACAAAGATAGAATGTTTACCTGCGGTATTGCCGGTTTGGAAGGTGTAACACACATAGAAAATATGGATTTTACACCTGTTATAAAAAAGTCTTTAGCGCTTCCTGAATTGATTGATAATCAGAGTAATATGCTGACAGTGGGTTTTCATCATTCCAATGTTCTGGCTCTTGCGGATAAAATTGCCGGTGCGGTAAAAAATGGGAAAATAAAGCATTTTTTTCTTGTGGCCGGCTGTGACTGCCCCGGGAACGGAATGGATTATTACGCTCAATTAGTAAAATCAATTCCTGATAATTGTATTATTCTTACACTCGCTTGCGGTAAGTTCAGGTTTAATAGCAGCCATTACGGGAGTATTGACGGTATCCCGCGCCTTATAGATTTAGGGCAGTGTAATAACGCATATTCAGCGATAAAAATAGCGTCAGCTCTCGCGGAAGTATTTAAATGTTCAGTGAATGAATTACCTTTATCAATAGTTTTATCCTGGTTTGAACAGAAGGCTGTAGCAATACTCTTAACATTATTTCATTTAGGTATAAAAAATATAAAAATAGGTCCGAAACCTCCGGTATTTGTCTCCTCAGGAGTATTTAAAGTATTACAAGATACATTCAATTTAAAATTAATTACAGATCCGGCGAAGGATTTAAAAGAAATGATAGGATAGTTACTCCCTGTTCTTCCGCTCTGTTGATAAGTATGTATGAAAACGAAAGCATATGAAAATTAGTGATTTTTTTGTAAAAATGGAATCAAGATTGCAAAAGCAAAGGCATAAGAAATGAATATCATTTTGAAAAATCTGACTACCGAGGAACTGTGCAATCAAATAAAACCTCTGGGTGGAAGTTTATATCTTGCAAGAAAAATACAGACTGCGGCTTTATGCCATAATGATATGCTCAAGCATGGACCCGGAATATCAGGGCGGGTATTGGTACGAGTGCGGGAATCATGTGTATTACCGCAGCTGAAAATGTTAGATAGAATTGAATCCTCTAAAGACAGATTTGTACGTTATGTTTTTGAAGGAGAAAGTAAAGGTGCTATTGAGGCGGTAAGGATTCCTCTTTTACACCGTCATGATGATTATAAATATGTCGTCTGTGTGAGCTCTCAGATTGGATGTCCAATGGGATGTGCTTTTTGCTTCACAGGGAAAATGGGCTTTGTCAGAAATCTTTCTCCCTGGGAGATTGTTGATCAGGTTGTTCAGATTGCAGGGGATTCCCAATATCCGGTAAAAGGAGTAGTGTTCATGGGAATGGGGGAGCCCATGTTGAATTATGACGCTGTTATGAAAGCAGCAGGTATACTATGTGAACCATGCGGTATGGCAATTTCCTCAAAAGCAATCACAATAAGTACATCAGGAATAGTACCCGGGATTAAAAGGTTTATCGAAGATAAAAAGAAATACCGGCTTATAGTATCCTTGACTTCGGCAAATCCCGCTATACGCTTAAAGCTCATGCCGGTTGAAAAAAAATGGTCAACCGATCTTCTTATGGAAAGCCTGCGGGAATATCATAAAAATACTAATGAACGGATAATTCTGTCCTGGACACTTATCTCAGGGGTAAATACCGGCATAATAGATGCGAAAGAACTGGCAATGATTACCAAAGGGCTGCCTGTAAAAATTGATCTTATTGATGTTAATGATCCGGAAGGGAAATTTAATCCCCCGTCAAATGAAGAATTGAACTTTTTTCGTGATGCGCTCCGCAGGGAATTGGCTATGCCGGTATCACGCAGGTATAGCGGTGGAGCAGATATAAAAGCTGGATGCGGTATGCTGGCTTCACATTTCCAAAATTAAAAGGTAAAAACTAATGCATTTTAAAATTAAATGTATTCCTGATGATTTTATGGTTGATGAAATTGCGAATCTGCCTCTTAAAGAAAGAGGGGAGTATGCAAGTTATATTTTAAAGAAAAAAGAATGGAATACAATAGAACTAGGATAAACATGCACTTACTACTCAATATATAACAATAAAAAGTCCTGATATAGTTCTTCTGGAAAAGAAAAAATTTTCACTAAAGTTTTACGGTTTTATGGAACAGCCCATGACCCCAAATTTAATTGAGGGGAATAAGTTCAAAATTATATTAAGGGATATTACCGAAGAAAATATAGAAAACATACAAAAAGAAATAGAAATTGTAAATTCCATAGGTTATATTAATTATTTTGATGATCAGAGATTTGGAAGTTTTGAACAAAAACAGGGATTTTTGGCAGAGGAAGTGCTCAAAAGGCATTTTGGCGAAGTCCTTAAAATATATCTTGTCTCAAGTTGTGATTCTGATAAAAAAGATTTTTTTTTAAAGCATTGGAATGACTGGAAGACCTGTAGAAAAAAAGCTGCAACAAAATTTGAGAAAAAGACCTTTGATTTTCTAATCAAAAATCCAGTATATTTTCTTTCAATGATTAAACAGATTCCAAAAGAAGGATTGACCAATCATTTTAGCGCTTATAACGGTTATATCTGGAATGAAGTCCTGCGCAGGATTTTACGGGTAAAAGCTCTATCAGGATTAAAAAGCTATCCCGGAGCTATTGGAGATTATATTTTTTATTCTCAACTAAAAAATGAAGATTTTAGCTGGTTTAAAGATTTATTTATCCCTACATTACCTTATAAATTTAAGAATGAAGAAGTTTTAGTTGATAAGATTTATAATGAAGTAATGGAGAGCCGCGGAATAAAATATTCTATGTTCAATAAGGTAAAGACAAGGCAGGTATTTTTTAAATCTGTTTTACGTAAAGCTTTTGTAAAACCTGAAGGGTTAAATTTTAGTATTCAGGATGACGATATATATAACAGCAGGAAAAAACTTATTTTAAGTTTTATTTTACCCCGCGGAAGTTATGGGACAATCCTGATAAAACGAATATTTAGTTCAAGTAAATAGACTGAAGGACTTTAGACTGAAGGATAAATCAACAAATTAATAACTGAATCTTGCACTTTTTTACCTTCAGACTTCAGCTTAAATATCTGAACGACTATATTTTTTCATTTGACATCTATGTTTTATTTAATTTATAATAAATGATTAAGTAATAGCTTGATTACAGAAAAGGTGCTAATATCGAATAAGGAGTAATTTAATGAAGGATATAAATGAAAAATTTATTGTTTTTGCAGTTATTTTAGCAATATTAGTTTTGCCTCATGTTTTAACAGCATCCGAGGAAAATCAACTTATTGATATTCCTACTGCAGCGATAGTACGTAAAGGTAATTATCAGATAACTACGCGTTTATACAAAGATGGCGGATTGCTGGTTCGCGGTAATATTGGATTAATGCAGAGATTTAATCTTGGGATATCTTATGGCGGAACAAGAATTATAGATCAGGAAGATCCGGAATTAAATCCAAGTCCAAGCGTAGATATTAAATACCGCCTTTCAGACGGCGGAGTTGGGCTTCCTGCTATTGCTGTAGGGTATGATCAACAGGGACTGGGTGCGTCTATTAAAGATATTAATGTAAAGGATCCGGTATATAAAAGGTACAGGAATAAATCGAAAGGTTTTTATCTGGTAACAACATTGGAGTTTAAATCACTGGGCGGCTTAGAAGCACATGGCGGAGCAAATTACAGTTTTGAAGATAGAGATGATAAAACCGGCAGTGCATTTTTTGGGATAAATAAAAAAATCGGTCCGGAAATTATTATGATGGCTGATTATGACTTAGCCCTTAATGATGATGCAACATATAGTTATGGTAATGGGAAAGGATATTTAAATGCCGGTCTGCGCTGGTATTTTGCTCCGGAACTGGCTCTTGAATTTGATATGTTGAATTTAACTGAAAATGGAAAAAATCAGGGAAGCGATAAGATAAACAGGATTATTAAAATTTGTTATACAAATTATTTTTAGATAACATTCAGGTGGATAGGCTGAAGGAGGGAAGGCTTTTAGGTATAAATCATTAAAAGCTAATATACTTCAGTCTTAAGTCTAAATACCTAAATTATTTTTAATTTGGAGGATAATTAATGTTCTCAAGTAAAACGTTTGATATTGACAGCCCTTTTGAAAAGGATTTTTCCGGAGATACTGCAGAGGGTACGGCATCCGGGATTGATATTTTGAGAGAAAAAGCACTGGATGAAATCAGGAAAAGAATGCATACGGATATCTCTCCGTGGCAAAGGGTTCAACTCGCAAGGCATCCTGAAAGGCCTTATACATTAGATTATATTAAACTATTAATGACCGATTTTATAGAAATTCATGGAGATAGAGAGTTCTATGATGATAAAGCCATTGTCGGAGGACCGGCACGTTTTGATGGTAATAGTGTTATGATTATCGGTCATCAGAAAGGAAGAAATACCAAGGAAAATCTGCTAAGAAATTTTGGAATGCCTCATCCTGAAGGATTTAGAAAAGCTCTTAGGCTCATGCAGATGGCAAGGGCAGGGCAATAGCATATAATTTATATATTATGGCACAGCTTAAGGTTCCAATTATTTCAATAGTAATAGGAGAAGGGGCAAGCGGCGGAGCTTTGGCAATCGGAGTAGCTGACAAAATATTAATGCTGGAAAATTCCTATTATTCGGTAATTTCCCCTGAAGGATGCGCCGCTATTCTATGGAAAGATAAAGCAAATGTTCAAGATGCTGCTGAAACTTTAAAACTTACAGCAGAAGATCTGTTTAAATATAAAATAATTGATGATATTATCCCGGAACCTGATGAAGGTGCCCATTGTGATTATAAAAAGACTGCTGAAAATATTAAAATTTCTTTATTAAAACATCTAAGGACATTAAAAGAATTGTCTACTAATAAATTATTACAGATGAGATATGAGCACTATAATATGATAGGAAGTTTTACGGAAAATATATAAATTATCCCTCACAAAAGATGCCCTTCTATGAAACATTTTTATATCACTAAAAGCGCAGAAGAAACACAGGAAATAGCTAAAAAGCTTGCGGTGGAATTAATATCAGGGGATATTGTACTGCTTTACGGAGAACTTGGAGCCGGCAAAACATGTTTTGTTAAAGGTATGGCTCAAGGATTAAAAATAGACCCTGAGAAAGTTACAAGTCCTACATTTATAATACTTCATGAATATATGGGAAAATTATCTTTTTACCATTTTGATTTTTACAGAATGAAAAGTATGGAAGAAATAGAAAATATAGGATTTTTCGATTATATAGAAGCCTCAGGGATAACTGTAATAGAATGGCCTGAAAAAGTAGTTGATTATATAAAAAAAGAAAGATATGAAATAAATTTTAAAATAAGAGAAGATGGTAAAAGAGAAATAACGATAGAGGATTGGCGATTTTAAATATCATTATTTATAGATTTCTATGTTTTCTCTGCGGTTAGGTTTTGCCTGGATTTGGGAGATGAAAATTGTGGATTTTGGGTATTGAAACTTCGACACGCACAGGCAGTCTTGCGCTTTTAAATAATGAGAAAATAGTCTCTGAATTTACTTTAAATACAGATGCTAAATATTCTTCATTGCTTATGCCTATGCTTGATATGATATTAAAATTTTCTAAAATTACAGCAAAAGATATAAATGCTGCTGTTGTGTCTATCGGACCCGGATCCTTTACCGGTCTTAGGATAGGTATTAGTACAGCTTACGGGCTTGCGGAGGCTCTGGAAATACCTGTTATAGGAATCCCCACTCTTGAAGTATTAGCTTATAATTTATTTGATGTGCATGGATTGATTTGCCCGATTTTATCTGCAAGAAAGGGTGAAGTTTATGCGGCCGTTTATAGATCAGATGTCAATAAGAGCGAAAAAACGTCTCTAAACAGAAAAAAAATAAAAGATAATAGTACAATGCTAAAAGAATTATTCTCCAGTACAGCTATTAAGATCGAAAACTTTATTCCTATTTTAGAACAATATTCTTGTGCAGGTGAAAATATTTTTTTTGTTGGAGAAGGAGCGGACGCTTTTAATGAAATTCTTTATGACAGCCTTGGTGAAAAAGCAATATTTGTTCCTTCCTATCTGAATTATATAAGAGCAGGAATTTTAGCAGGTATTGGAGGGAAAAGAATTGAGTATAAAAATAAAGCTTTTAATAATAAAAATATAATTACTCCTCTTTATTGCAGGAAATCCGAATTGGAATATAAAAGATTTAAAAATTAAATCGAAATATTCAAGTATTCCCCTGTAATTGCATGAGAGTATATTATGTGATATAATTTATAAATATTATAGGAGGAAATTATATGCGAACAAAGTTTGAAAATGGACTGATATTTTTATTGAATTTTGTTTTTATTACGTTATTAATTTCATCGCTTTCTTGCAGTCTGCAAGGTAAAAAAAATAAAGATGATGATAGTAGCAGTAACAACAATAATAATAATAATAATTTAAAAAAAGCTTATATCTATTCACTTGATAAATCTAAGTTCAGGGTTGGGGACCAGATTGTAATTACCGGTTATAATTTTGGACCGGTTCAGGGTTCAAGTTATGTTAAGTTTAATACAACCAGAGTTATCCAATATCCCCTATGGTCAGATTTAAAGATTAAAGTTATAGTACCTGTTAATTCATTTTCCGGTAAAACCAAAGTAGTGACCCCAACTTCAGATAGTAATATGGTTGATTTTAGAGTACTTTATCCTCCCATCATAACTGATTTTTTTCCAAAAACAGCAAGACTGGTGTATGATACAGTTACTGTTACAGGAAGAAATTTTGGAACAGATCCAAGTGATATTGCAGGAGAAATAAAATTATTGGATGTAGATATCAGTTCTATTCATATTACGGAATGGAATGACAGTACTGTAGGTTTTATTGTACCGGTTATAACTCCTACAGGTCTAAGGAAAATATATATATCCACTTCTGAAGGAACAGACAGTACCTCAAGCAAAATTAAAATTATTAAAGGACCGGTTATTGATTCTATAACTCCAAATCCTGTATTTTTGGGAGATTATATATCTATAACAGGTACAGATTTCATAGATCCTCATTCTGATACTGAATATGTTACTATCGCAGGAAATGTTGTTGAAAGTTTTGTCTGGAATGATAATGAAATCAGGATTAATATAACAGATAATCTCACTTCCGGTGATGTTATTGTTCATACTTATATTGCGAATAGCCCTCCTGTATATTTAACCATTAAGAAGCTGATTACCGGATGGCAGGCAGAAAATATAACACAGCTTGGAGATATTTCTGATTCAACATCCTTTGTATCAGTATGCTATGATTCATCAAATGATAAAATCCATTTGAGCTATACAAATGTTAATTCGGAAGATACTTATATCTATTATTCAAATAATGGGTCCGGCAACTGGAATATAGAAACAGTTGATAAGGGTTTTGTTCCCAGCATGACTCTTGATAATTCCGGGAATCCGGATATTATTTATTATACAAAAGAAAACACTTTGAAATTTGCACGCAATATAGGATCGGGATGGGAAACGGCTATTATAGATAAGAGCGGCGGGGATAAAAAATTATTACGTCCTTCAACAGATTCTATAATGGATTCACAGGGAATTAATCACATTATTTATAATATAAATGATAAAAATTCAGACCAGAGAATAAAATATGCCCGGATAGATTCATCAGGCGGTTTGGTGCGCGGGCCGGGAAGTATTTCCAGAAATAACGAATTTAGATATTCACAATTGGCAATAACTTTAAAAAATGATGATTTGCCTTTTGCAGCATCTACAGTTAAATATGATACTAGTAAATTAAGTAAAGCTAATTTGATTAAATTTTTTGAAACAACATCTGTGAGCAGCTGGGAAGAAACAGAGATGAAAAGGCCTGAAGGATTTGACTCGCTTGCATCCTATGGCGGTATAAGTCTGAAGACAGATGATGAAGGAGTAGTCCACGTAGCATACGTTGATGGCAGTACTATGCCGAATATTCAAAATCCGTCGATTGTTAATGGTGGAATAACTTATTTAACTTATTCCCCTTTATCAAAAACCTTGAAAGAATTACCAAAAGCTTATTCTTCTGATAAATTTTTTGACAGCTGGGGTAACCATTTATTTTTAACTTTTAAAGCAAAAAATACATTCATAATTTTTACAGTTCCTGAAAGTCCTTATTATCCGGGAGTAAAATATGCGCTTTATTCTATTGAATTTAATACTCCGGATAAATACTGGTATGATCCTAAAAATATCAGAAATGGTTTAGATAGTCCAAACTTTGGCTTTATTAATGATAAGTTAAACAGACCTCATATTTTCTTTTATGATTCCGGACATTTAAAGCATATTATGTATTATGATACTATAATAGTTAAATGAGCTAAAAAAGGAGAAGTATGATTGATAATTTTTATGAGAATAAAATAATAGTTTTGGATTTCGGCTCACAATATACTCAATTAATTGCAAGACGCATCCGTGAGCTGGAAGTTTATTGTGAAATACATCCATATAATATTTCAATTGATGAATTAAAAAAAATAAATCCTAAAGGGATAGTTCTTTCAGGCAGTCCTTCAAGTGTGTATGAAGATGAAGCCCCGAATTGCGACATTAATATATTTAATCTGGGGATTCCTGTAATTGGAATATGTTATGGAATGCAGCTTATGGTTTTTTTACTTCGTGGAGAAGTAATTAAAGCTGACCGTCAGGAATACGGGGAAGCTAAATTAACAATAGATAAACTTGATGGTGTTTTCGCGGGATTAGATGAGGAAATTTTTGTCTGGATGAGTCATGGGGATTATATTTCAAAATTGCCGCAGGGTTTTGAAGTAATCGGACATACCAGAAACACACCGATGGCAGCCATTGCTTACGAAAAGAAAAAGCTCTATGGATTGCAGTTTCATCCGGAAGTTGTGCATACTCCGCTGGGTAAAAATATTTTAAAAAATTTTGTTTGTCAAATATGTGAATGTAAACAGAATTGGACTATGGGCAGGTTTATTGAGCATTCAATAGAAATAATTAAAACAAAAGTCGGAGATAAAAAAGTTGTTTGCGCTTTAAGCGGAGGGGTGGATTCTTCTGTTACAGCAATATTAATACATAAAGCAATCGGTGATAATTTAATTTGCATATTTGTTAATAATGGTTTGCTGCGTAAAGGGGAAAGCAAAAAAGTTATAGATGTATTTAAAAATCATTTTCAGATCAACCTCCATTATGTAAATGCAGAAAAACAGTTTTTAGATAAATTAAAAGGAGTAACTGATCCTGAACAAAAACGGAAGATTATCGGGCACGAATTTATTTCTATATTTGAGAATGAAGCCAGATCCTTCGGGAATATTAAAATTCTTGCTCAGGGGACTCTATACCCCGATGTAATAGAAAGTGTATCGGTTAAAGGCCCTTCAGCTACAATTAAAACTCATCATAATGTCGGGGGGCTGCCGGCTAATATGAATTTAGAATTAATCGAACCCTTAAGAGAACTTTTTAAAGATGAAGTAAGAGAAGTCGGTAAGGAATTGGGTATGGCTGATGAACTTATTTACAGGCAGCCTTTTCCAGGCCCGGGGCTTGCAATCAGGATTATTGGAGAGGTAACTGATGAGAGGCTGAATATTTTAAGAGAAGCAGACACTATTGTACTTGAAGAAATAAAGAAGAGCGGAATATACTATAATGTATGGCAGTCATTTGCCGTATTGCTTCCTATTAAAACTGTAGGAGTTATGGGTGACAGCCGTACTTATGAAAATGTCGTAGCTCTTAGAATTGTTACGAGCAAGGATGGTATGACAGCTGACTGGGCAAAAATACCTTACCTGGTATTAAGTGATATATCCAATCGTATAATAAATGAGGTAAAAGGTATAAATCGTGTCGTTTATGATATTAGTTCAAAACCACCAAGTACTATTGAGTGGGAATAATTAGTTTATTTAAAGGAGGTGGAGAAAATGGATTTTATAAAAAAAATAGCTACTGCCGGACTTGGAGCTGTTCTTCTTACTGAAGAAAAGATTAAAGAGGTAGTTGATGATTTAGTAAAAAAAGGAGAGATGTCTGAACTGGAAGGGAAAAGTACAGTAAAAGATATTTTAAATAAAATTGATGAAAATAAAAAATTTATTGAAGATAAAATTGTCGAACATTTTGAAGTATTAATGAAAAAGGCAAATATAGCAGCTCCTTCAGACATACAAAAATTAGAAAAGCGAATAGAAAAACTGGAAAGCTTATTGAAAGAGAAAAACAAAGAAACTAAATAAAAAGCTTCTTTGGGGAATTATTCATATTAGTAGAGACGCAAAATTTTGCGTCTCTACCTGTTGAGGTTATGCTATGAAGGTAGATGAGACTTATAGTAATATGCAGCGAATCCGACAGATTTTAAATATATTTATTAAGCATGGCTTCGGATATGTAATTGAATTTTTAAATCTGGATAAATTCCTTTCTATAGGTAAAAGATTTTTTAGACTGGAAACTTCGAAATTACCTGAGGATGAGTCGCGTCTTTCAATCCCGGAACGTCTTGCCCTGACTTTAGAAGAATTAGGCCCGACCTTTATTAAATTTGGTCAGATTATGAGCACTCGTCCTGATCTATTCCCTGAGGAACTGGTAGAAAGTTTTAAAAGACTGCAGGATCAAGTCACCCCGTTTAATTTTTCGGAAGTAAAAAAAATAATTGAAGAAGAATTTGGGAAACCATTGGAATCTCTTTATAAAAGCTTTGAAGAAAAACCGGTTGCGGCAGCTTCTCTTTCTCAAGTCCATTATGCAGTTCTATATACAGGGGAAGAAGTAGTGGTTAAAGTCCAGAGACCTGATATTCAGAAATTAATACTTACAGATTTACGTATTCTAAACAAATTGGCTAATTTTATTGATAAAAGATTAGGTGAAGACAGAATTTTTGAACCGCTTTTAATCGTTGCTGAGTTTGACAAATCCATCCGCAGGGAAATGGATTTTATTACTGAAGCGGCTAATACAGAAAAACTGTATAATAATTTTAAAGACAATACACATTTTCGTTTTGCAAAGGTATATTGGGAATACACCACTGTCCGTGTGCTCACACTCGAGAGATTTATTGGTTTCAGAATAGATGATTTTGAGAAATATAAATTGTATAATATTGATAGAAAAAAGATTGCGGAAAGAATTGTTCATGCTTATTTAAAGCAATTTTTCGAGGATGGTTTTTTTCATGCTGATCCGCACATGGGGAACATTTTTATTGCAAAAGACGGCACTATTTTAATGCTCGACTGCGGTATGGTAGGTTATCTTGATAATGATTTAAAAGAAAATTTTTCTCAGGTATTTATTGGAATAGTTACGCATGAATTTGATAAATTGGTTGAAGCTTATATACGTCTGGGGATGATGTCCCAGCCTGCTGATTATGAAGCATTTAAACGTGATCTTATTGATTTTTTAGAAAAACATCTGGATGTTCCGATAAACCAGTTTAAAATTTCAGAAGTTTTTATGGATACAATTAAAAATGCCAGGAAATACAATATACGTATTAATATTGATTTTTTGCTTTTAATGAGATCTCTTTCCATGCTTGAAGATGTATCACGAATTCTTGATCCGGAAATAAATATTATTGAAACGACAAAGCCCTTTGCTCTTAACCTGCTAAAGAAAAAAATAAGTGTAAAAGAATTTATTCATAGCATTGGAAAGGTGTTAGTGGATGCGGTTGATACATCAAGAGAACTGCCAAAACAAATAAGACAGATTTTTAATCTGCTGCTGTCAGGTAATTTGAGAATTGAACTTAAAGATTCAGCAGAGAAAAAGATAATAGACCAAATAAATAGTGTAGGGAATAGAATTTCCATGAGTATTATTATAGCAGGGATTGCTATAGGTTCATCTATCCTTTTACAAAATGCACATTCCCCAACATTATGGGGCTTTCCTTTACTTGGAATTGTCGGATATTCAATGGCAGGTTTTATTGGATTTTTTTTGATAATATCAATATTTAGGTCCGGTAAATGGTAGCATAAAATTAAGCCATCGAAACTATTTTTTGTTCGATTTCAATTAATTTAACGGATACAAAATTATCTATTGTCCTTTTTTCTATGAATCCTAAAAGTATTGTATTTTCGTCAACAATAGTTAAATAATCAACACTATATTTAGCCATAATTTCAACAGTTTCAAGCAATGAGGATGTAGCGGATATATTTTTATCAAGCACTGTTTCCATAATATCATGCGCAAGGATAATGCTACCTGCTTCAGCGTGAGCTAATGATTGCCTTATACTCTCTAATGTAATAACCCCTTTTAATTTTTTTTCGGAATCCACAACAGGATAATTATGATAATTGCTGTCACTAAATATTTTTAATATATCTTTTATCTGAGAAGCTTCATTTATACATGGTGGATTTTTATCTATAATTTGGCTGACAATAGTTTTTCTAAGAACATCATCCTCTGTTATATCTAAACCTGCTTCCTGGGCTTTAACAACAGCATATTTTACACAAGGAGGACCTATAATCTGTACTATAAATGTGGTAAGAGTTATAATAACAATTATAGAGTTCCCTATATTGCCTGGAAAAATCTGAGACGCAAGTATTGAGAGGCCAATAGCGACTCCTGCCTGGCTAAAGAGACAATATGGGAGATATTTCATGACGGTTACCGGAGCACCGGAATATTTTGCACCTAAATATGCACCTGCCATTTTGCCAAAAGTTCGACCCAATACATAAATTATCGCAATAAGTATTACACTCCATGATGTTACCTGAAAATCAAATTTTGCACCAACAAGAAAAAAGAATAATATATAAAATGGTGTTGCAAATTCAAAAGTCAAATCAAATACATCTTTGCTTAACCGTGATTCGAAATTCACAAGTACAATCCCCATAGTCATTGCCGCCAAAAGCATATCAATTTCTAAGATTAATGCTGTTCCCAGAGCAAAAAGTACGCTGCATATAGAAAAAACCAATATTTTTTCTTTTTCCGCGTATTTCTTAAGTATTTTTATAAGAATGAAGCCAAATATAATTCCAACTAAAATTCCCAGTCCAATTTCATAAATAGGTTTACTGATTGCGGAAAAAACAGATGAACGCGCACCAAGCATACCCGGAGCAATACTCGATGCAAACGCAAATAAAAATAGAGCCAATCCATCATCTAAAGCCACTATCCCTAAAACTGTTGTTGTCAACGGGCCTTTTGTTTTATATTCCCAAAGCACATCAGTAGTTGCCGCAGGCGCTGTAGCAGACGCAATTGCCCCTAACAATAAACCAAGAGCCCAATAATAAACACCTCCGCCAAGAATTAAGCTTCCGAGCAATCCAACAAGAATAAAAACAACAGCAAATGCAGCCAGCCCTTCCGCTAATAATATAATTACAAGTTGTTTACCATAGCGCTGAAAAACTTCTTTTTTTAGTTCTCCGCCAATCATAAAACCTATCAGCCCTAAAGCAAAATAATTAAAAGGTATCAATGCTTCAATTATATCTTTGTTGATGATATTTAAGCCTGAGCGTCCAAATATAATACCTGCAATTATATAGCCTACAACCTGAGGTATTTTCATTTTTTGAAATATCTTTCCGCCCATTACCCCTGCAAACAAAATCAAACCCAGTAAAAACAACACATTGGTATGTATACTGGATATTTTTCCAAAAGTAGATGCAAATCCTTCAATCATTTTAGCTCCTCAATCAATTATTCCGTTTTTATATATCAAAAATATTATTTATATGTTTTTTCTTAGTGAATATTTATAACCGGTTTGTCAATTACTATTTACGTTAGCTGCTGCTGTTTTAGCAGGTTTATTATTACAATTGAATATTTCCATTGATATAATTATTTTTTAGTTTACTTTTTTGTTTATAAATAAACAATATCTTCCGAATGGTACAATGAAATAAATAATAATAAATAGTCTTTTAAATGTCTTGTTATTAAATAATTATTTTTTATATGCTCCCTGCCGTTTTCTCCTAATTTTTTTGCATATTCAGGGCTATTCAAAAGCTGTTTAATTGCAAATGCGGCGCCATCAATAGAATGGCAAAGCAAACCGGAATGTTTGTGTGTTATTTGTAAAGGTATTCCGCCTACGTTAGATGCAACAACAGGCTTTGATTTCCAAAGAGCTTCGGAAACTGTTAGGCCAAAACCTTCCTTAAGTGATTTTTGAATGATAATTGTTGATGCCCTCTGCAGAGCGTTAACTTCAAGGTCACTATGAGACAATAATAAAATATGAATATCTTTATCCTTTGCCGCTTTTTCTTTTACCTCTTCAAAAACTTTTATCCCTTCTGGGTCATCAGCTGCAGTTCCTCCGGCAAGAATCAGCTGGCAATCTATATATTTTTTTTTTTCTATATAAGCATCTATAACTCCTACAGGGTCGTTTAACCGGTCAAATCGCGAAATTTGTGTAACCATAGGTTTATCTTTTATAATTCCATATTTTGTTAAAACTGAATCTATATATCCCTGCGGTAGTTCCTTATTCTTATCGCTTAAAGGATCAATTGAAGGCGCGATCAAAAATTGCCTTATCGGAAAGTTTTGCTGCGAATAACTTGGTGCGGAAAATACAGCCGCGTTATATTTAGGAATAAAATCCATTAAAAATTTCCATACTTTTTTATCAGGGTTAGACACATCAACATGACAACGCCAAATCCATTTATTATTTGTTTTTTTGTTTATTAAAACTATTGGCTGAGGATCGTGTACAAAAACTATATCACTGTAATTTGTTATTTCTTCCATATTTTTGCGGGATGTTTCCATGAAGATATCAAACTCATCTTTAGTTATATCTTCTTGTTTACCATGCAATGCATTATGAAATTTTTTTGTTATATCAAAATATTTTTCTCCTCCTTTAATAACATCCCATCTTGTGTCAACATTAAGGTCTATCATCAAAGGAACCATTTTGTTTAATATCTCAGCCACACCGCCTCCGACAGAAGTAGAATTAATATGCTGAATTGACTTCCCTTTTAATTTTTCCGCGATAAGTTTAAGGTCATCAATGATTGGCTGTCCTACTATAGGTATATATTTTTCTATCTTTGCCATTTTAGTATCCTGCTTTTTTTTCTATTATTTCAATTAGTTTTTTCCTTAAAGCATCCAGTGTATAAGTATAAGGATCAAGTTTTGATATTTTTTTAGCCAGTTCTTTATCCTCTATGGAGTTTTCTACCCAATTGGAGAAATCATTTATTCCTTTTTCAAGCCTCAAACGCGCTTCAAAAATATGAAAATATATAGAATCTATGGTTATTTTTCTTAAAACCTCTGCGAATTCTTTTAAATTATATGCATAATAATTAGTTGGTAAAATAAAACTTATGGATTTAACAAAATGGAATTCATCATTTATATTCGCGAATCTATTTTTTACGGAAGGTTTTTCCTTTATATAATCTTCAATAGTTAACATGATTTTTTCACGCAATGAACGAATTGTTGTAAATTGTATAGTATCAACACTTGCCAGTCTTTCACCTAAATCATCTTCTCCTAATATCTCAGTAACCCAATACGCAAAATCATTCGGTGGTTCCGGAGACAAATATTGATGCTGCTGTAAAAATTTATGTGTATGGTGATAAATGGAAGAACCCGGAACATTTTTAATTAGCTCAACCAATTGTTCCAAATTTGCTGCTTTTAAACCCGTTAGTTCCGTTAAGTGCAGTCTTGTATAAAATCTGAATGGTTCCTGTGCGTTTTTTATTTCTGACATTTATTATTTCCTTATTTCTAAAATACATTTCAGTACTTTCACAACTTCCTTAGTATCCTTTAAATAATATTTTGCTTTTGACAATTTAGTTTTACCGACAAATATTGTTATTCCTTTATTTCTCAATATCTCAAATGCATCTTCATCAGTAGTATCATCGCCGAAATATATCGGGTATACATTCTTATTTTTAAATAAATTCTGTTGTTTTTTTAAAATTTGTGATACAGATTTGCCTTTATTCCATTCTATTGGAGGCATTATTTCAAAAACTTTTTTCCCATTTTTGACTTTTATATCCATATTTTTTTTATATAATAATACTGCATCATTAATTATAGCTTTTACTAAAGGAATATTATTTTTATTTACTAATCGATAATGAATGCTTAAGGAAATATCCTTATCTTCTAACAGTATACCATTGATATCTGAAAATTTATTTATTAAACTATTTTTTATTATTTTTAAAACATTTTTGTATTTTTTTGAAACCAATGCTTTAAATTTAAATCCATATCCGTCTATTTCTAATCCATGATTACCTGAATAAATAATATTTTTTAATTGTATTTTGTTTTTTAGGTATTTAATTTCTCTTCCGCTTATAATAACTATTTTGCAATCGGATATTTGTGATAATTTCCTTAGTAATTCTTTTGTGTTTTTGGAAATAACCGCCTTCTCCGGGGTTTTAGCAATAGGTGTCAAAGTGCCGTCAAAATCACAAAATATTAATAAATATTTATATCGTAATATATTTTTTATATCATCCCATTTGCGGAATAAATATTCCATATTTAGGTTTTCCTTAGTGAGGTTAACTCTGTAATAATACTCCCTGCCCAATGATAAATATTGTTTTCTTTTACAATTTTACGCATATTTCCCATTCGTTTTCTTTTTTCTTCAACTGGTAAATCCAACGCATATTTTATAGCTTCTGAAAATTCTTCTATGGAATAAGGATTAACTTGTACCGCATCCATCAATTCTCTTGCCGCACCCGCAAAACGGCTTAAGATTAATGTTCCGTTCAAGTCGCTTTTCGAGGTAATATATTCCTTTGCAACAAGATTCATGCCGTCATGCAAAGAGCTTACAATACAAAAATCAGCAAGTATGTAATAAGGTTTTATTTCTTCAGGTGAAAAATGTCTTTTCATATAAATTATTGGCTTCCAATTCCCATTCGAATGTTTCCAGTTCTTTTTTTCAACAAGGTCATCAATTTCTGCCATCAGATCATGGTAACGTTTTATATGAGTCCGGCTCGGAGCGGCAATCTGAATAAAAACAAATTTGTTTTTATATTGAAGATTTTTATCCAGGAATTTATCTATTGCAAGGATTTTTTCAATTAATCCTTTAGTATAATCGATCCTATCAACACCTATCCCGATTATTTTATCTTTTAAATTTAATTCATTTCGAATTTCTTCTATTTTTGATATTTCATTTTTGGTAACATCACTATTTCTAAAGTCTACGCTTATAGGGAAAGGCCTTATAAATGTCTCTATATTATTTCTTATAACACTGAATTTTTCAGTATCAACGCGACTTTCGATTAATCTGTTAGCTGTATCTAGAAAATTATTGCAGTGTGATTGAAGATGAAATCCAATCAGGTCACAGCCCAGCATGCCATCCAGTATTTCCTGCTGATAAGGACAAATCGCGAAAACCTCAGGATTAGGCCACGGTATATGCCAAAATAACGCAATGGTGGCATCCGGCCGTTTTTCTTTGATCATTTTTCCTAAAAGTGTAAAATGATAATCCTGAATAAATATAAACGGATTTTTTGCGGGTAACTCATCTAAAATATTTTCGGCAAATTTTCGGTTTACTTCTTTATAAATATTCCAATCATTTTCTCTAAAACTAGGCCTTGTATGAGTAACATGGCAAAGCGGCCATAAACCTTCATTTGAAAAACCGTAATAATATCCGTCTTCTTCTTCTTTTGTAAGCCATATTCTTTTTAATATACAGCGTATATCATCTGGAGGAACTCCTAATTTATTTTTGGAATTTACATAATTTTTATCGCTATTACCGGCTCCGTGAGCGATCCATGTTCCACCGCAGGCGCGTAAAATAGGGTCAATAGCCGTAACTACACCACTTGCAGGTCTGATTAAAACATCTTTTCCAATTGTTTCATCAAATACGTGCATAAATGGTTCTCTGTTAGATACTACAAATAAGGCGTTTTCCCCTAACCTGGCTTGAACAAGATCTCTTAATTTTTTTTCTGTCCATAATTCTTCTTTTTCTAAACGAATTTTAGCACTATCAGTCACAACCTTTCGTGCTACTCTTAAACTTAAGGCAACCTGCTCAACCTCGCTTATAAGTTTTCCAAATTCCCCTTCTTCTAGGATAGATGGTCTTAATTTATCAATTTCTCCCTTTTGAAAATGTTTAAACCAGTCTGTAAGCCGGCGAACAGGTAAAACAAAAATTTGTCTTTGAATTAAAAGAGTTATAACAGTTATTGAAATCAATAAAATAGTTAAGGTAATTGTTATTCTTTTCCATAATTGTGTTAATGTTACAAACATATATGAAGTATCGTATATAACTTCCACAAATCCCAGAATATTGCTTTCATCATCTAAAACAGGCAAAATATAACTATAGATGGAATATTCTTTATACTTATCTAATTTATCTTTTGGTTTTTTAGTTAATAAAATATTAGCTAAATCCGTTTTATTAATATTTTTCCATTCAAATATTTTTTCTGTAATAACAAAAATCTGCCCGTCTTTATCATAAATTACACAGCCCTGGGCTCTTTCTCTTTTTTGAAAACTTTCAACAAGTTTAAGTGCTGATTTATGATCTTTATTAATTAAAATATGTTTAGCTGATAATTCCACGCTTTCAGCTACTGCCCGCGCTTTTCTTTTAAGCTCGTCCATTAATCTTTCTTCTTCAAAACGCACCTGAAGAAATCCAAAACCAGCGATAATAATGGTTATTATAATTAAAATTGGCAGTGTAAATAATAATATTCTTTTCATAATTCTTTTTCCTGGTTGTAATTTATGCTTTTATAGATAAATAGTTTTTAGCAAAATTCATAATGAGCCATAAAATAGAAGAAAAGATTATAAGTTTAACTGAATACTTTTTCCAATGATCTATTATTGCAGGTTCACGCTCGGTTGTTAACCCATTTAAATAACGAATATCAATATAGCGTAAAATAATTAAAATTACTACGTTACTAAAATAAAAAATATTTATCTGCATCATTGATTCCGGATTATTAACAGCTACATAAATTGCTAAAATTATCATAATAAAATTACCCAAAGCCATCCAGTAAAGTCGAATTAAAAATTCTGCAAGTGAATTGTTATTGTCTTTTTTTTCCATTTATTCCTCCTTTAAGTTTTTAATTGTTTGCAAAAAAAAAGACCGACATCCGGCAGATATGTTTATATGTATCTGCAGAATAGCGGCCCGGCTATCCCAAAAAAAACCTCCAGAAGAGAATATTCTTCTGAACCCAATATAATTTAATGAAATTGATTTTTATATTATATATAAGTAATTTTATTAAATCAAGTTTTTTATTTTCACCTGAAAATCTACGTAAGTCATTGATATTATTCGAAATATGGGAGGTAGGAGCAATCTCCTGATTGCGATATTTATAAATTCGTTACAGCAATTACAATTACAGCATCGCAGTCAGGAGACTGCTCCTACCAGCTCCTATTTACCTGCTCTTATAAATTTTCATGCTCCTTTGTGCCAATTTGTTGGCATGAACGTTGCCTTATAAAAATTTGAAATAATCGATAATCTCTTAACTTAACACCTATGGGCTAAAGCCTTGCTCTACATAACAAAGGGACTGAATTTAATGCGTTTGCATCCGGGTGTTGAGCTGTTGAGCTGTGCTCTTGACTTATTATTCATAATGATATACTATACATTGATAATATAATAAATTAAAAATCATGACCAATGAAAATTGGTCTTTTGTTTTTTTAGGGATTATGAAAAAGGGATAAAAGTATGAATATAATTATTGTTGGATGCGGCAGGGTGGGTTCGGATTTAGGTAAGATGCTCTCTGTTGAGGGGCACAATATCATAGTAATTGATACAAATCCGGATGCATTTAAAAGACTGGGTTCAATATTTAATGGTTTGCAGATTATTGGATCGGGTACGGATGAAATTTTATTAAAAGAAGCTAAGGCAGAGCAAACTGATATTTTTATCGCGCTTACTGATAAGGATAATATAAATATTATGTCAGCTCAGGTTGCAAAAGCTGTTTTTAATATTCCCAAGGTTATTGCTAAAATCAATGACCCGGATAGAGAAAAAGTTTTTAGAGGACAGAATTTCGGGATAATAAGCGGTACGCATCTTATTGCGTCAGCTATTTTAAATGAAATATCAAACAAGCTGTATACTCAATGTTATATAATCTCAAATGATACTCAAATAGTAAAATTTACTGCTGTAAATTCAATGATTAATAAATATATTAATCAATTGCATACAGATGAAAATTTTTTGATTTCCGCTGTTATCCGTGATAATAAAAGTCATCTTGCAATACCTAATTTAAAAATAAGACCAAAAGATGAGTTGATAGCAATAGTAAAAACCGAATTTTTACCGCAGCTTGAAGAAATGCTGCTAAAATGAAAAATTTAGGAGTCGAATATGTTTATTGTAGTTATGGGTGCAGGACAAGGTGGGTATTATCTTTGCAGAGAATTAATAGCAGATGGTCATACAATTACCCTTATTGATAAGGATAAATCCGTATGTGACAGAATAGCCAGAGAATTAGAGAAACTTATTGTGATATGCGGTGAAGGAAGCGATCAGAATTGTCTTGAAGATGCAAAGATTAAGAGAGCGGATGTTTTTGTCGCAGTTACAGGAATTGATGAGGATAACTTAATAGCATGTCAGCTGGCAAAAGAGGTTTTTGAAGTAAAACGTACTATCGCAAGAGTAAATGATCCAAGAAATAAAAATATCTTTAGCAAGTTTAAAGTAGATACTTCAATAAACAGTACAAGTATTTTAATAAAAATCATTGAAGAAGAAACTTCACTTGATGATTATATGCCTTTATTTGCTTTTAAAAGAGGGAAAATATCTATTGTTAGAGTAGATTTGCCAACAACATCCCCTGTTGTAGGAAAACTGGTACGTGATATAACTCTTCCAAAGGATTGTGTATTAGTTTCTATTTTACGCGGTGAGCAGATGATACTGCCCAAAGGCGATACAAAGTTAGAAATAGGTGATGATGTAATTGCTTTAACAACAATTGAAAATGAACGGGATTTATTTCATGCGCTGGTTGGGGAATTATAAAGAATTTTAATAAGGAAATAGTAATGGCTTATATAGAAAATTGTAAAAAACTCTGGTCGGATTCATGTAAATCAACTATAGGTATTATAGTTGAATTTGCTCTTCCTTTAGTTTTATTTGTATTCCACTTGATCATTGCTTTAATTTTGTGGAGTATTTTTTCATGACTATAAAACCAACTGCGCAGGATTTCCGCATTATTTTATTTAATACCGGAAGGGTATTAATCGGTCTTGCATTTATAATGCTTATACCTCTTATCACAGCTCTTGCTTATTGCGAATGGAATGTCGCAATTGATTTTGGAATAGGTATAAGCGCATCCTTTTGCGCAGGGTATCTTTTTCTGATACTTTTCCATACTGATAAAGATCCTCAATGGGTACATGGAATGTCATCAGTAGCAATATCCTGGCTATTATGTACTTTTTTAGGAGCATTACCGTATCATCTGTCCGGTCATTTTATTTCATATCTTGATTCCTGTTTTGATATAATGAGCGGTTATACCACAACATCTTCCAAATGTTACAAAAACAGCTCGAATGATATGGGTAATCAGTATAGTTTATCTTGTGATAGGATCATGTATGCTATGGATTACAGGAATGATAGAGGGGCTTAAACCTTTACAAGCTTTACTTCATAGCATATGGATTTTTATGTCCTGCTGGAGTACGGGTGGTTTTGCCCCACAATCGCAAAATTTGCTTTATTATCATAGCCCGGCAATAGAATTTATAGGTATGACAATAATGATAATAGGTTCCTTAAATTTTGCATTACATTATGCTATATGGATAGGAAATTATAGAGAAGTTTATAAAAATATTGAAATTAAATCATTTATTATAACGCTTACCTTATCTTTTATTTTATGTTTTTCCGCTTTAATTTCAACTCATGTTTTTCCTGATTTTTTAACCATTTTCAGGAGGGCTTTTATCCATGTTATATCAGCTCATACTACAACAGGAGTAATGAGTGTATATGCAAGACAGTTTATCGTAGAATGGGGATCTCCTGCTATGGTTGGAATTATCCTTGCTATGGCAATCGGAGGAAGCGCATGTTCAACAGCAGGAGGATTTAAAGGAATACGCATGGGTATATTAGCAAAAGCGTTATCTCAGGATATAAAAAAGCTGGTATCTCCAGAATCATCGATTATAATTCAGAAGTTTCATCATATAAAAGATGTTGTGCTTGAGGATTCTCATGTCCGTTCAGCGGCTTTAATTGTAATTTTATATGTATTTATTTATTCGATAGGCACTGCAGTTGGAATGATGTATGGTTATCCTGCGCTTGATGCTGTTTTTGATGCGGTATCTGCAGGTTCAAATACAGGTCTTAGTTGTGGAATTACTTCTGCGTCAATGCCTGCATTGCTTAAAATAGTTTATTTTTTAGAAATGTGGGCAGGGCGCCTGGAGTTTAATGCAATTTTAGTTTTGTCAGGAGTATTTTATGCATCTTTTACTGGTAAATAAAATTAAAAATATAATTTATAGAAAAATCGCAAACAGGAGTTTGCTCCTACCTGCAATGTGTATCTTATTTTTTATATTAAATTTAAGCTTATCTATTTCAGCAGAAAACATATCAGCCAATCTTTTAATTGAAAAATTTAAAGATTATGACAGGAAGAATGTAACCCTTTTGGGAGAAGCTATTGGTGATAAGATGGCAAGAAAGGGAGGTGTATGGATAAATATCTGCGATTCTACCGGTACTGCTATGGGTGTATGGTTTAGACCGGAAGATGCTGGTAAAATCAATGTACTTGGTTCTTATAATTTTAGAGGTGATTTGATAAGTGTGACAGGTATTTATAATCGCGCATGTTTAAGTCATAAAGGAGAGATAGATCTGCATGCGGTTTCCTTCAAAATAATTCAGCGCGGATATCCAATAAAACATCCGGTTTCTAAAATAAAATTTCAGCTTTTTATTATACTTGCTATTTCCAGCATTGTTTTAATTTTTATATGGAAAAAATATTTTAAACATAAAATTGAAATTGAAGGTAATCACTTAAATGATTAAGAAAAAAGCGGTAAATTTTGTTGACAAATGTGTCTTTATAATTTATAATTTTTATGTAAGTAAACATTTACTTATAAGGGAATAATATGAGTATAAGAATTGCAAAAAATCATTTACTTAGAAAAAATGAGATAGTTGAAAGTGCGCGGAGAATTATCAGTAATCATGGTATTGAACGGCTTACTATCCGCGAAATAGCAAAAGATCTTAAGTTAACTGACGGGGCTTTATACAGGCATTTTAAAAGTAAAAAAGAAATAATGGAGTTATTAATAGAAGATATCGAAAATACTTTACTTGGCACAATAGAATCTGCGGCTAAAATAGCGGATTGTCCGCTGGAAAAATTAGAAAATATTCTTTTATCTCATTTATCTTATTCGGAGCAAAGAAAGGGAATAACTTACATTGTCATAGTTGAAACTCTTAATTTACATGATAAAACTTTACAAGCAAAGATGTATAAAGTTATAGAAAAATATCTTAGAAAAATAGAAGAAATGCTTGTTGAAGGTGTAAAGTCAGGGAAATTAAAAAAAGATACTAATAAAACTTTATCAAGCATAGCTTTTTTTGGCATTGTGCAGTCGCTGGTTACAATTTGGGCATTAAGCGGATATAAATATTCATTAGAGAAAAATCATATTAAGGAAATATTCAATATTTATATAGATGGAATACGATCATGAATATGCTATTGTAAAAAGAGGAGAGAGAGGTAAAATTTGTTATGGGGGAAATTGGAGTTGAAAGATGAAGTTTAAAAATTTTCTTTTCTTTCTATTTGCTATTATCATTGCCTCAATTTTATTTTTTGCCGGTTCTTATATTGTTGAATTAGTAGTTAAAAGTAGTACCCACACAAGATTATTTTAAATATAAGAACAGTATGGTCATATTTTTTATCCATTTTTATAAGCAGACAAATATTTGCAGCACTTGTCTTTTAATATTTTGCAAGTTCTGTCTGTATCCAACCTTTTAATTATTCATTTTTGAGTGTCCCTGTTGTTTTTCTATTAAAATTCCTGATTTCCTTTCTAATAATTTTGAACAATTACGATTATTTGTTAAAATTTATTGACTTATAATATGGATTGGGGTTAAAATATTATTATTTCATTTTAAAATTTTAGTTAATTTGAATAAATCATTTTCATAATTTATATAATCAGTTATGAAAGCTCTTAATCTTAACATGGTAAGAGGAAGATATGATTATTAAAAAGATAATTTCAAAAATATTAACTAAGACCTCAATGAAAATAGTATTATTAATAATATTATGTGCAATAATAGTATCATACTATAAAAGCTTCTATCATTGGAATAAGCCGCAGAATACTTATAAATTATCTAAAAAAATTATATCAAATAAGTCCTCTGTTTTTAACAAAAAAAATAGTACCCATGAGATTGTAACTTACAGCATTTCCGGAAATATAAATTCAAATGGAATTCCTTTAACCGGTGTATCTGTTGCATTAGACGGTGCAAGTCATGATATTAGTTTTACGGATAAGAATGGAAATTATTCTTTTCATGGACTTTTAAATGGAGATTATACTGTTAATATAGATAGATATTTTCCTCCGGTTAAAAAATATTTTTTTGATCCGGCAAATAAAGCTATATTTATTAACAATGCGAATATCATGGATATAAATTTTAATGGTATTCCTGTCTATAACATTTACGGGAACATAACTTCAGAGAATGATCCGCTTTCTAATGTAACTGTAGCTTTAAGCGGGACAGGTTTGGAATATGAAACAACTGAAACTGATTCAACAGGGAGATATTCGTTCTCCATACTTATAGGCGGAGATTATGTAGTTTCGCCATCCAAAAATGAATATATTTTTGATCCTAAAAATATCTCCTTAACTATTTATGATACGATTCATTCCGCTATAAATTTTAATGCTAAACATGTTTGCAGTATTTCCGGAAATATAACTTCAGCCGGCAATTCTTTTTATAATTCTTCTTCTGCTCATACTCATAATACTTCAGATGCCAGCTTTATAGCAACTCCTATTTCCGCTCATGGCATTTCCGGTAAAATAAGTTTAAATGGGAATACCTTTACCGATGTAACTGTAACATTAAGCGGTGCAGGTTCCGGAAATGCAATAACTGATATAAACGGGAATTATTTTTTTACCGGACTTGCAAATGGAGATTATATTGTTACTCCATCTAAAGCAGGATTTATTTTTACTCCTTTAAATCAGAATGTAAATATTAATAGTGCAGATAAGGCAAATATCAATTTTACTACAGTCACTTATAGTATTTCAGGTAATATCACTCTTGATGATGGTGGTTATATTAGAAATATAAATGTAGCATTAGGAGGAGAATCATCCGGAAATACAACATCCAGTGCAAGAGGGTATTATTCTTTTCCCGGACTTATAAATGGGATATATATTATTACACCATCTAAACCCGGATATGTTTTCGCTCCGGTAAATCAAAGAATTAGTATTTTAGGATCAAATCAAGTGAATGAAAATTTTATAGTAAGCAAGTCTGTTCCAATAGTTGAGGTTAATGATGACATTTCTTTTTCGACAAACTGGAAAAAGAGTTTTATTTATTTAATTGATAAAAAAATAATTATTGCTGCAACACTGACTATTGAGGATAGTACAATTATTAAATTTAAGCAAGACGGATCTTTAAATGTAGTTTATGATGGGAATATTATTGCAAACGGGAAAAAAAATGCTCCGGTTATTTTCACATCATTTAAGGATGATGTCCATGGCGGAGATACTAATAAAGATGGAACAGCGACAATACCTGCCGCAGTGGATTGGGGGAATATTATTGCCGGAAATGGGTCCGTATTCAACTATTGTGAATTTTATTATGCCGGTAATGTTGATAAAAATACATTACGAATATTGAATAACAATACAGCTGCCGTGACTAACTGTATTTTTGCCAATAATGGCGGCGGGGGAGAGATAAACAACTGGGTGGCAACTTTTGATGCTTTTAAAGCTAGGGAACAGACAATTATTAAAAATAATATTTTTTATAATAATACAATACCGCTTGGAATAAATCCAAATATCAGTATTGATTCCAGCAACATATTCCATAATCCGTCAAATCCCAAACAGGTGCCTTTTGTGACAAATTGGCTGGAAATATTAAGTGGTGCATCTTTGATATTAAAAGATAATGTAATAATTAAATTTTTTGAAAATAGTTATATTAAAGTACATGGGGCTCTGATTGCCAATGCAACAGCAGGGAATAATATAGTATTTACCTCAATTAACGATGATACACATGGAGGAGATACAAATAGTGATAATGGTTCTATAAATCCTGTTGCAAATGATTGGATTAGTATAGCTATTGATGCAAATGGATCAATATTTAATAATTGTGAAATTTATTATGGCGGTGATAACGGAGCATATTCCGGTTATAATCAGTCTGCTTTAGAAATAACTAATAATTCAAAAGTGATAATTACAAATACTATTTTTGCTCATAATGGTATGGGAACTATTGATAATAACATTGCCGCTTTAAATGCAATAGCGGCTAATAGTGATTCAACAATTATTAAAAATAATATTTTTTATGATAATCTAAAGCCAATTATAATAAATGCTGAGACAGCTAATTTTGATAGTACAAATCTTTACCATAATCCAAAAAATCAGGCTAAAAAAAATATTTATAATGGAATATTTATAACAGGAAATATATCCGGGAATATTCTCTGGGCTGAGACAGAAGTTCCATATGTAGTAAGTTCTATAGATATAGATGATAGTGCATTTCTAACTCTTGGGGATAATGTTGTAGTCAAATTTAAGCAAGATGAAAATATCGGGGTATACGGTAAATTCAATGTGCATGGAACTCTTGTTTCCAATGCTACAACAGGGAAAAACATAATATTTACATCAATTAAGGATGATAAGTATTGCGGTGATACAAATGGTGATGGGAATGCTGCAATTCCTCTTCCTAAGGATTGGTCTGGTATTTCGGTTGATGCAAATGGTTCAATATTCAACAATTGTGAAATTTACTATGGCGGCGGAAAAACAAACCAAATTTTTTATTTATCCGCTTTAAATATTAATAACTATGCAAAAGTAACGATCACAAATTCTGTTTTTGCACATAACGGCGGTGGAACGATTAATGATGATTTTGCCGCTTTATCTGCAGGGAAAGCCGGTAATGATTCAATTATTAAAAATAATGTTTTTTATGATAATACAAAACCTATAGTAATAAATGCTGAAATAGTTGATTTTGACAGCACCAATTTATACCATAATCCGGAAAATTCTGCACAAAAAAATGCTTACAACGGGATATTTGTAACAGGAAATATATCTAATAAAATTATCTGGTCTGAGACAGAAATTCCATTTGTGATTGATTTTATAGTTATAAATGATCGTGCATCCCTGACTCTTGAAGATAATGTTGTTATAAAGTTTAAACAAAATGGCAAAATTGATTTGTCCGGCGATTTTATTGGTTATAATAATCCCGGTGTATGGTTTACATCAATAAAAGATGATGCACTTCTTGGAAATACTGATAATGTTATTTCAGTGCCTTGCAATGGAGATTGGCAGGGCATCTGGGTTAATAATGGTGAGTATTGGATCCAGCCGAATAATTATTTATATTCACATGGAAGTCCTGTTAAAGGTGTTAATAGAGAAAACGCTGCAAAAATTAGATGATTGATTTACATAACAACTGTTTTTTTCTCAAGTTTCTTTTTAATATTTGGAAAAGTGTCTATATTTGTATGAGGGAGAAAAAGAGCGGAAATATATTCGTTCATAAAAAGTGAAGAAACGCTCAGTTCGACATAGGTTATATTTTTTGCAATATGTTCTGCTTCCTTTCGCATTTTGCTGGATAATAAAACAAGCTGAGCTCCCATGACAGAAGTATTTCCTATATATTTAAATTTATTACACGGCAAATCAGGCAGCATCCCCAGTGTAATTGCTTTTTCAATATTGAGATAATTTCCGAATCCTCCTGCAATTAAAAATTGATGTATATCATCAAAAGAAAATCCCATATGCTTTAGGAGTACAGAAAAACCTGCATAGATAGCTCCTTTTGTTCTTATGATATTATCTATGTCTGCTTCTGTAAGAACAATATCTTC
>JACQWU010000139.1 GCA_016209155.1 Candidatus Desantisiibacteriota bacterium
TCTTATAAGCAAAGGTAGTAGTGCGGAATTTTACACCTCAATTTATATTTTTAGTGATAATATTGTACTTTTAAATATTATTTTTTAAGCAAATTCAAAAACAGGTACTTCCATTAGGCATAGGATTAAATCATTGATTTGAATTGCAAAAAATAATTAAATATGTAAAAATATGCTGGAAATTTTAAATTGGAGTGCTATAAATTGTTGCTGATTTAGTTTGATGACTAATATACTTCAGTCTTCAGTCTAAATACCCGAATTATTTTGATTTAAGGAAAATAAACATGGCAAAGAATTTTGCGTTTGAAATAGAAAAAGAAACCGGGATAAATGTGTTTTCATGTTATCAATGCGGGAAATGTTCTGCGGGATGTGTATTTGCACAGTATATGGATATACCTCCGCACCTCTTAATGAGATTAATTCAGCTAAATTTAAGAGAAAAAGCTTTATATGGGAATACTATATGGAGATGCGGGTCGTGCATTACTTGTTCGGTGCGCTGTCCGCGTGAGATTGATGTCATGGGGATTATAAATGCAGTAAGATGTATTGCTGTTAAAGAAAAAGTTTTACCCGAGGAAAAAGACGAATATCTTTTTGATGAAATATTCCTGGATATGATAATAAAAAATGGCAGGTTTAATGAGGTTTTATCAGTTATAAAGTTTAATTTGAAAAGCGGTAAATATTTTAAGGATGCGGATCTCCTGCCGGCTTTTATTGAAAAAGGTAAATTATCATCAATTAAAAGTAAATTTACCAGTCATAAAATTGCTGAATTGCAAAAGAAAATAAAATAACTATGCAGGTGAATAGACTGAAGGTGGAAGGCTTTTAGGTACAAATCATGCGTAAAGACTTTTTATCCTTCAGTCTTCAGTCTAAATACCTAAATAATTATATAGAAAACAAATAGAGGAAAAAATATGGAATATTCTTATTATCCCGGATGTTCTTTGCATGGGATGTCGAGTGATTATGATAAATCTGTTAAAAGTGTTGCTATGAATCTTGATATCAAACTTAAGGAACTAAAGGAATGGGTATGCTGCGGAGCGAGGCCTGCTCATATCCCGGATCAGATGATGAATCTTGCTATACCTGCGCTTGACCTTGCTGAAGCTGGGAAATTGGGACTTGATTTAGTTACAGTTTGCGCCGCATGTTATAACAGGTTAAAGACAACAAATATGTTTCTTGAAAAAGATAATGATAAAAAAAAGGAAATCGAAGGGCTGGTTGAAGGAAAAATTAATAGCGGCCTTAAAATACATCATTTTCTTGAGATACTTACCAATGACATAGAAATAGATTTGCTTAAATCCAGGATAAAGAGACCTTTAAAAGAATTAAAAGTTGCCTGTTATTATGGATGTCTGTTAACAAGACCTGAGGGGATGCTGGAAGGAGAAAAAATTGAAGATCCTGAGATGATGGATCTTTTAATGGAAGCTCTGGGAGCAAAGAGTCTGGCATGGCCCTATAAAACTGAATGCTGCGGAACAGGTTTTAGTATATCCAAAACTGAAATAGTTTTAAATCTAACAGGGAAAATATTAAAGGCGGCAAAACGTATAGGTGCTGAATGTATTGTTGTTGCGTGTCCTTTATGTCATGCAAATCTTGATATGAGGCAAAAAGAGATTGAAAAGCATTTAAAAGAAAAATTCAATATGCCTATATTTTATTTTACCGAATTGGCTGCAATTGCTATGGGTGAAGATTATAAAAATCTGGGTTTGAATGAGCATTTTGTTGATCCTTTTCCGCTACTGGAAAAAAAGA
This sequence comes from Candidatus Desantisiibacteriota bacterium, assembly GCA_016209155.1. Taxonomy (GTDB): domain Bacteria; phylum JACRDZ01; class JACRDZ01; order JACRDZ01; family JACRDZ01; genus JACQWU01. The sequence goes on from JACQWU010000139.1 coordinate 1,792, forward strand.
ATATTATGCAGGAGTAATTATGAGGATTGGAGTATTTGTCTGTCATTGCGGAACTAATATTTCCGGTGTTGTAAATATAAAAGAAGTGGTTGAAAAAATATCTCATTATCCCGGAGTGGTTTTTGCCGGTGAATATAAATATATGTGTTCTGAATCCGGGCAGAAACTTATTAAGGATGCTGTTAAAGAACATTCTCTTACTCGTATTGTGGTTGCTTCATGCACTCCGAAACTTCATGAAAATACTTTCAGGCGGTGTTTAGAAGAAGCAGGTTTAAATCCTTATCTACTCGAGATCGCCAATATTCGGGAGCAATGTTCATGGGTTCATGCTAATAATCCTTCCCTTGCCACAAAAAAAGCAATAGATTTAATAAAAATTGCTGTTTCAAAAGTAAGGTATGCGCAGCCGCTTACGTGTTCTAAGGTATCCATAGAGCGCAAAACCTTAATTATTGGCGGAGGGATTGCAGGGATCCAATCTGCTTTAGATGTGGCACAAGCCGGTTATTCTGTTGTTCTTGTTGAGAAAACGCCTTCGATAGGCGGAAGAATGGCTCAGCTTGATAAGACTTTTCCTACACTTGATTGTTCAGCATGTATATTAACGCCAAAAATGGTTGATATTAAACGCCATCCAAAAATAAAGATTTTAACTTATTCGGAAATTGAGGAAGTAAAAGGCTTCGTGGGTAATTTTGAGGTTACTATACGTATGCGCGCACGGTCAGTTGATATGAAAAAATGTACGGGATGCGGTGTATGTCAAAATAAATGTCCGGTAAAAAAACCAAGCGAGTTTAATGAGGGTTTAACAAAAAGACCTGCCATTTACATTCCCTTTCCTCAGGCAGTCCCTAATATACCGGTAATAGATCGATCTGTCTGCCAATGGTTTCTTTCCGGCAAATGCGGTTTATGTAAAAAAATATGTCCAAGTGAGGCGATTGATTATACAGAGGAAGATACCATTATAAAAGAAAAGTTTGGCACTATTATAATGGCAACAGGATACGACCTTTTTGATCACAGTGTTTATGGTGAATACGGTTATGGGAAAATAAAAAATGTTATTACTTCAATTCAATTTGAACGGCTTGTTAATTCTTCAGGCCCGACAGAAGGACGTATACTTCGTCCGTCAGACAAAAGAGAAGTTAAAAAAGTTGTTTTTATACAATGTGTGGGATCCCGTGATGATAAAGTCGGCAAGCCGTATTGTTCAAAGATATGCTGTATGTATACAGCCAAGCAGGCTTTACTTTTAAAAGAACATATTCCTGATTCAGAGGCTTATGTGTTCTACATTGATATAAGAGCCGCGGGAAAAAATTATGAGGAATTTGTCCGTCGCGTGCAGGAGAGATATAGGGTACATTATATAAGAGGAAGAGTGTCAAAGATTCTGGAAGAAGGGGAAACTCTTTCAGTCAGAGGATTTGATACACTTTCCGGTATGCAGATGGAAATAGAGGCGGATATGGTGGTATTGGCTGTGGGAGTAGTCCCCAGGGAGGATTCTGAAAATATTGCACGTATTTTGAATATTTCCAGGGATAATAATAAATTCCTTTCTGAGCTGCATCCAAAACTTGCACCGGTTGAAAAAAATACACCGGGGATATTTTTGAGCGGCGCCTGTCAATTTCCAAAAGATATTCCTGAGTCTGTATCCATGGCAGGCGCTGCGGCTGTAAAATCACTTTCTATTTTCGCAAAGGAATTTTTAACCTCCGAACCGATGATTGCTTTAGTAAACAATGCTATCTGCACAGGCTGTTTAAATTGCAAAATAATATGTCCATATCAGGCAATATTAGTTGATGAAATTAAAGACCTGGACGGAAGAATTCGGAAAGTAGCTAAAGTAAATGAATCAATATGCAGAGGATGCGGAACATGTGTTGCAACATGTCCTTCTCAGTGCATTAATTTAAAAGGATTTAGCAACGAACAGATGTTCGCTTCAATAGAAGCGCTGTAATTCAAGATTTAAAATTGTACAGATTCCTACTTCATAACGTTGTTTTCTATACCTAAATGGTTCGAAGGATGATTGCGTGATTTTATCTGATATTTCAAGTCCAAATTGTCCAGCTTCTAAATATCTTCCATCTATAATCCTTTTTATATCTTTTATAATTTTAATTGTTTTTTCCGCTGTCCCTCCATCATTGTCAGTAACTTTGACTTTAGCATTGTAGGTTTCGGAATTAGTATATGTGTGAGTAATTGTATTTATAAGAGTAGTACTATCAAAAGTTTCATCTCCATCAAAATCCCATTCGTATTTTATAATGCTGCCATCAGTGTCTGCAGCTATAGCAATAAAATTTACTGCTAATGGTGATTTACCGGAAGTTGTTGTTGCGGTTAATGTTACTGTGGGTAGAATATTTGTATATACTTTAATTTCTATTGCGCTTTCTGTTGCTGCTTTGTCATTGTCTGTAACTCTAACTTTTGCATTATAGGTATTTAGTGTTATATAAGTGTAGCTTATTGTGTTTGTAAAAGTTGTGGTATCATAAATTTCATCCCCATTAAAATCCCATTCGTATTTTATAATGCTGCCATCAGTATCTGTTGCAATAGCAGTAAAATTTACAGTTAATGGCGGGCTTCCATAAATTTGGTCTGCGCTTAGAGTTACAATAGGCGGTTGGTTTTGTATATTTATTCCATTGGATAAAACATCCTGCTCTTGATTGGAATTACCAACTATAATATTAAATCCGCCGGACATTAACCCTTTAGGAATAACAGCGGTAATAGTGTTACTATCAATAAAGTTTATTGCTTCACAAATTATTCCTGCATTAAACTTGTTAATTATTTGCAAACCCGAAGCTCCATCTGCCACATATGCATAATCACCTGATATATTAATACCGGATGCAGAACCGGGAGTATCAATATTTCCTATTATTTCAGGTTTTGCAGGATCACTTATGTCTATTACTTGTAATCCTGAAATTCCATCTGATATATATGCATAATTCCCTGAAACGTAAATACCGGTCGCATAGCCTGATGTATCAATACCCCCTGCTATTTTAGGTTTTACAGGATCGGTAATATCTACTACCACTAATCCTTCAGTGACATCTGATATATACGCATAGTTACCTGAGACATACACTCCGGATGCAGAACCCAGTGTATTTATACTGCTTATTATGTTCATGTTTGTTGGATTACTTATATCTACTATTTGTAGTCCTGCATTACCATCTGCTATATATGCATATTCACCCGCAACATAAACTCCGGATGCAGAACCCGGAGTATCTATACTCTCTATAATACCTGGGTTTGCGGGATTGCTTATATCTATTAACTGTAGTCCCGCGCTGCCATCTGCCACATACGCATAATTACCTGAGACATACACATCGCGAGCCCAGCCGGGAGTATCTATTTCTCCTGCTATAAAAGGAGAAACCGGATTGGTTATATATATTATTTGCAAACCGGATAAATTATCTGCAATATACGCATAATTTCCCGAAACAATTTCAAGTCCGGCGTTACCATCTGCAACATATGCATAGTTCCCTGATACATATACTTTTTTAGCTTTATCATATGTATGTATATTGCTGATAACACTTAAACTATTCGAATTTGTCACATCAATTACAATCAGTCCTGAATCATAGTCAGCAACATAAGCATTGTTTTTATTAATATATACACTATTAGCTAAACCGGGAGTATTAAAAGTACCTGTAATTTTAGGTGTTGCAGGATCAGTCACATCGATTATTTGTAAACCCGCGCTGCCGTCCGCAACATACGCATAATTCCCTGATACATATACTCCATAAGCTTTATCAGATGTACTAATATTTCCCGCGGGTTTAGGCTTTACCGGATCGGTGATATCTATTATTTGCAATCCTTCCGAGCCATCTGCTATATATGCATAATTCCCCAATACAAACACATCCAATGCTTCACCGAATGTGTCAATATTACCAGCCATATATGGGTTAGCCGCTGAAATATATACTTTACAGGAAGTATCAAAATTTTCTCCTTTGATAGTTATAAAAGTAGAAGTAGTATTATAGCCGTTATCAGGAGTTATGGAAAATATAATGGAAGATGCTGTAAGGATTATATTAAAAAAAAAAAAAAAAAATAATAAATAATGATGCAAGAAAGAAAAAAAAATTAAATTTCACATTCATTTTATTACCTCCAAATTTTGTTGTTTATTTCCAATTGACAGAATAATATTCTTATAGTAATCTTTTACAAGAGGTGAAGAATAATGAAAAATGCTAAAGAAGCTAAAAAATTGTTTAAAGAACTCAAAATAAGTATTTCTAAAAAACCCTCGCCTTTTGCCAGTATGGAGGAGGAAAAGGTTATTGAACAATTGCGCAAAACACGCGAAAAGTTCTGGGAGAAGAAACTTGCGACTTTTCAGAACGATAGCCTCATAGTAAACTTTTATAAGAGGGAAAAAATTATGAAGAATGCCACGGAAGCCAGAAAACATTTGAATAAACTCAAAGAAATAATAAAAAAGAATCCTGCTCCTATTTTTAAGATGAAAAAAGATGATATAATAAAAACTCTGCGCAAAACAAGAGAAGAAATCTGGGAGGAAAAGTTTGCAATTCGTCATTGATTCCAATGAATACATATATGCTTTCGGGCTTCTGAGTGAATTGGAAAAATCAAGCCAACTTTTGGATACTCTAATTGATAATATTGAAACATATAATATACGAATTCCCCGCACAATATTCGAAGAGGTAAGAAGGAATTTATCTCCTGAAGCATTTCGCGAATTTAATGAGTTCATTAATAATGTAACTGAAATTGACGAAGACTTTGTTGTTCCTTTTGAATTAGGTTCTAAATATGAGGCGAAAGGATTTAAATCTGCTGATGCTTTTATTGCTGCATATACCGAATGGACAGGAAGTGATATTTTAGTAAGTGAAAATCGCCACTTTCTTACGCAACATTCAAATTTACCTTTTAAAGTTTTAACCGCAGAAAAATGTTTAAAAATCATTAAATAATACTCCCATTCTTAAGTTTGTTATAAACGGTGAAATTTTATAATATAAGTTTGTAAATGTTCTTCCTAAATAATTTGTAAATAAATAATTATCTCTGAACTCTGTTAGAATATCGGAATGCTTGTTATTGGTTATTGCAGTAATAAAACAAATTCCTTTCTTTCCACCTTTTTTCCCCTGGTTAGTTACTGTAGCTTCTTTTATAGAAGTTACTGCGTCCGGTTCAGATGGTTTTGGTTCAATATTTCCTACATTATCCGCTGCAATGCTGTAAAATTTATATGTATGATTTGCTTTGCCTTTGAATATTCCTGAAGTTGCTTTGGTATTGGTAAGCCATGATTCATATTCTCCATTATTATCCGATACATAAATAGTGTAATCTCTAATACCGGAACCTCCTGTATCATCGCTGCCTGACCAGGAAACATTAAAACTATCAAAACTCTGGCTTGCTGAAAGTGTGTTAACTTTGCTTGTTGGTACTCCGGAATCGATAGTATTAATAAATTCAGGCGTATCCATTGGTTCGGGTGGAATATCAACTTCAAAATCAATTCTTGCTTTATTTTTAATGACTGTGCCAGTTGGTAGATTTGGTCTTTGTTTCACGCTATATGAAATCCAACCTTCTCCTTGTGGAGCAATATTTTCTTTATTCGGAGGAAGAAAATCAGCCAATTCGCTAGTATTATAAGGATCCCTGCCCTGTAATAACCATTTTGCGATACCTGTAGAAGTATCAAAATTACAATTTATTTTCACATATGCAGAAGTTGTTTCAAAATTTAAGATAACTGTTGTATTAAAATTCTGCATGCCTTCTGTAATTGAGACTGTGTTATTGCCGATTTGCATATCACCAGATGAAAACGTTCGCCAGTCGA
>JACQWU010000023.1 GCA_016209155.1 Candidatus Desantisiibacteriota bacterium
CGAGTTCAGGAGGTTCAATTTTACATATGGTAACATCGCGATATGCGCTAATAGAGGAGATTTTTCCGGTTTTCCCGTTTGTTTTTAAATATATTTCTAATTTGCTGTCTAAAGAAGCGGTTTTTTCATTATCCAATCTTATATAAATAAGACCAAAAAATGGGGAAACCCATATAACTTTTCCTGTTACTGATTCTGCATGAAGATAAACCTGAGTAAAAACCGAATAAAATATCAGTAATATACTTAAACAAATAATACATTTTTTTATTTTTTTCCCCATTGTAATTCATACCTTATTTCAATCAAATTATTATATATATAGTATATATAAGGAAAATATATATTTTTGTCAACTTAAAAATGAGCCGATGGGCAATCGAAATTGATAAAACGCGTTTTTTATATCAGAAGTTCCCTATCTCGATAAAAAATGAAAATTTAGTATTGTAGGGGCTTGATTTATCAAGCCCATAAACGGGTTCGATAAATCGAACCCCTACCAAAAACTTAAGATGGAAAAATTTTTTTTTATATTTTCAATTTTTTCACACCTTCTGAGGCAATACTTTTTTTGAGAACATATTTTAAAATCTCTGTGACTTCTGTGGTTCTGTTTTTCATTTTGATATTATCGAGTCCCTAAGCTGTGCGATTTTACCCATTATTTCTTCTCCGATTATTTTATATTTTTCTTTACTATCAAGGGATGTTTGATTATTTTTAAGAGTAAAAGGTTCTCCAAAATATACAGTAACCTTTTTGAATTTTGGAAATTTAGCTCCTTTTGGTAATACTTTTTCTGTTCCGTGAATATAAGATGGTACGAGTGTTGCTCCGGATTTAAGTGCTATCATTGCTGTACCGGGCTGCGCAGGGAGTAATTCTCCGTTTGGTGAGCGTGTACCTTCCGGAAATAGAAGCAGCATCTCTCCTTTATTTAACAAATCGATAGCTTTTTTTATAGCTCCAAGATCGCCTTTCCCGCGTTTTATCGGAAACATTTTTATTCTGCGAAAGTAAGCGGCAATTATTGGGATTCTAAATAATTCCTCTTTTGCCAAAAAATTAAATTTCCTTCGCCACACAACAGTAGGAATAAAGATGGGGTCCATATTACTCACATGGTTTGATACGAGCAATACCCCGCCTTTTTTAGGAATATTTTCAATACCTTTAACTTCGAGCCGGAAAAATATTTTGCATATAATTGAAGATATAATATGTGTTAAATAATATAGTATCATAGTGATCTATTTATAATAGTAAGCATTTTGTCAACAACTTCATCAGGTGAAAGCACCGTAGTATCAATTTTCAGGGAAAACCACAGTAGATATGTCTCTGCCTTCCATAACTATTCCGCCGTGTTTACCCATTTCCTGCTGAAGAGCAACAAGACGTTTTCTTACACCGTGAATGTCGCATATGGGTGAAGTATTCCGGCTTACAAGCGGAGTACGAATATCTTCTGTAACATTTTTGTTATCTAAAAAAACCTGCAATTTATCATTTTGCTGTATTAATTTTATATTTGTGTTAAGCGCCAGAGCTGTTATCTCAAGAGTATTATTTAAATCAATATTATGATTCATGACTTTAAGCGTTATTGCCCTGTACATTGCGCCTGTATCAATATAAAGATAGTTAAGTTTTTTTGCCAGAAGTTTAGCAACAGTACTTTTTCCGCTTCCCACAGTACCGTCTATCGCCACAATTAATTTTTTTCGAGAATTCATGTTTACCTTTATTTTTATGTTTTTTTATGATGCGTCATATTTTCCAATTCAAGTGTAGGTTTTATTTCTTCTTTAACAACACCCATAGCGCATGAACCTTCAAATATTCCACCGTCAATTATTTGCAGACGCTGGGATTTTAAATTGCCGTAAAGCTTACCTTTTTGTGTGATTTCAACTTTGTTTTTTACCGTAATATTTCCGTTTATAATACCGGATATTTTAATATCATGCGCCTCAATATCAGCTTCAACCGACCCTGCTTCGCCGACAGTTAAACTGCCCCTAGCAATCATTCTTTTCCCGCGTAAAACACCGTTTATTATTACAGAACCGGTTGATTCCAATTCGCCGGTAAAAATTGTATCTATATCCAGAATACAATCTATTTTAGATGGTGAATCAAAAGCATCATCATTTTTTTTATTATTAAAAAGCGCCATTTTTTCTCCTGTTATATATATTGAGCTATAATTATACTGCTTGAACTATAAAAATCAAGTAAAAAACAAGTTACTCTTTTCCTGATGTGTGTGTAGAACGGTATATTCTGGTAGTATTGGGCAGGCGCAAGACCTGCCCCTACAACAAATCTTGACATTATTAATATCCATGTTATTATTTAAAAATTCCTGGAATTTTATCACGTAAACGAGGTAATCATGTCAAAACTGGTAAGATTTGGTATTTCTTTAGAAAACGAACTTTTATTTAAATTTGATGAAAATATCAAGCGTAAAAAATATACCAACCGTTCTGAAGCTATCCGTGACTTAATAAGAGAAGATCTTGTTAAGAGAGAATGGGATGAAAATAAAAATGTTGTCGGTGTTATAACACTGGTTTACAATCATCATAAAAGAGAATTAGTTAATACTCTTATGGATATCCAGCATGATTATCATGATAACATTCTTTCTTCACAGCATCTTCATCTGGATCATGATAATTGTCTGGAAATAGTTGCTATTAAAGGAAGAGCAAAACAGATAGGAGAGCTATTCGGAAAATTAAAATCTGCTAAGGGGGTAAAATATGCAGGTTTTACTGAAACAACAACTGGAAGAGATTTGTCTTAGGCAGGGATACTTTTTTTCTTTATATGGTAGCACGATTTTGAAATACGTAGCAATTTTTTCTTGACATGTACCTGTATCCGTGTTACTATTTTTAAAATAATAACACGCATATTCCCAATGTGTAGTAGTGTAACTGGCGAATTACCATTCGCCTTGTTTAAGCTGGATAGTAATCCAGCCGCTGCATTATTATTTCAACTGGGAACTAAAAAAAATAGGAGTAAACGATGATAAAACAATTTTTATATTTAGTGGCTTCTATGTTGTTTTTATTCTGCAACTTAATTTATGCAGCGCATCCGCTTATTACAGATGATACCGGAACACAAGGCAAAAATAAATTTCAAATTGAATTTAATAATGAATTCAGCAATGATAAAAGTACAGATGGAGGTGTTACTGCAAAAGAAAGTATAAGTGAACAGGTGATAGCAATATCTTATGGACTTAAAGATAATTTAGATATTGTTATTGGTTTGCCGTATCAATTTGTAAATATTAAGGAAAATGGGTCTAAGATATTAAATAAAGGCGGATTATCTGATATATCCATTGAAAGCAAATGGAGGTTTCATAACATGGATACTTTAAGTTTTGCAATAAAACCAGGATTAAGTTTACCGACAGGCGATGAAGAAAAGGGTTTTGGAAATGGTAAAATATCCGGATATCTTGCTTTTATTGCTACTAAGGAAATGGAACAAATTCAACTTCATTTTAATATATATTATATGCATAATGAATTTGAGCTTAAAGAAGACAAAGATGTTAATAATAAAGACTTGTGGCATTTATCCCTTGCATCACAGGTTGAGATAATTAAAAAATTATCCGGTGTTATGAATGTTGGTATTGAAAAAAATTCTGATAAAACAAAAGATACACATCCTGCTTTTATACTAGGTGGAGTAATTTATTCAATCAGTGAAAATCTGGATATAGACTTTGGCTATAAAAGCGGTTTGAATAAAGAAGAAGTCGATAGTTCATATCTTGCAGGGCTTGCTATGAGATTTTAAATATTAAATAAAGGAGATTTTTTTATGCATATGGCAGACGCGCTTATTTCACCTGCGGTTGGAATAGGCTTTTGGGCAGCTAGTATAAGTGTTATAGCTTTGTGCGCTAATAAATTAAAAAATACATTCAATGATAAAATAATTCCTTTAATGGGGGTTATGGGAGCTTTCATTTTTGCCGGACAAATGATTAATTTTACTATCCCTGCAACAGGTTCAAGCGGGCATATAGGAGGAGGATTACTGCTTACAATAATTCTCGGCCCATGGGCGGCATTTATAACTATTTCTTCAGTGCTATTTGTTCAGGCATTATTTTTTGCCGACGGTGGACTGCTTGCGCTGGGCTGTAATATATGGAATTTAGGTATTTATCCATGTTTTATTGCTTATCCGTTGATCTATAAATTAATAGCCGGCAATAGCAGTAATAACAAAAATATAATGATTGGTTCAGTTTTAGGAGTTATCCTCGGGCTGGAGCTTGGAGCCTTCAGCGTTGTTTCAGAAACCGTTCTTTCCGGAATAACTGAACTACCTTTTTTAACTTTTACAGGCATAATGCTTCCAATTCACCTGCTTATTGCTTTGGTAGAAGGAACGGTAAAAGGCGCCATAATTATTTATGTTAAAAATATACAGCCTGATTTGTTTTATGCTGAAAATCACTCAGACAACGCATTTTTAAATCTAAAAAAAGCACTTATATCTATAGGTGTTTTAGCTTTAATTACAGGAGGTATATTTTCATGGTTCGCATCTACTCATCCGGATGGGCTGGAGTGGTCTTTGGGAAAAATATCGGGACAGGAAGAACTGCCTCCAAAAGAAACTGAACTCCATAAAAATCTATCCAGACTTCAGGAAAAAACAGCATTTCTGCCTGATTACAGCTTTGGGAAACAAGAATCCAGGGAGCCTGAAAATGCATCATGGCTGGCTGTTTCAGGCGGAACCAGTGTCTCCGGAATCATCGGGGGTATATTTTCATTAGGGTTGACTATTTTGATTGGGATTGTGATAAAATTCTTCCGTAAACGTAATTTGGTAAACACACAATAATACAAATACAACAGTAGGGAACGGTTTCAAACCGTTCCCTACTATTGATAAGAGGAAAAATGTCATTTAATCAGTTTGAATTTTTCGATTTAGGGTATCTTGATTATTTATCATATAAAGATACTTTTATACACCGGATAGATCCCAGAGCCAAACTCATCGTAAGCCTGATATTTATTATCACAGTTATTTCTTTTCCCAAATATGAAATTTCTTCGCTCTTTATATATTTTTTCTTTCCAATTTTTCTTATTGCTATGGCTGATCTTCCTGCAAAGGTTATTATTAAAAGAATTTTTATTGTTTCTCCTTTTGCGCTTATGATTGGCATATTTAATCCGATTATAGATAGAAAAGTTATTATTACTATATATGGATTGGGAATTACCAGCGGCTGGATATCTTATTTTTCAATTATAATAAAATTTATCCTTACTGTAAGTACGGGATTTATTCTCATTGCAACAACTTCATTCCCGGGGATTTGTCTTGCTCTTGAAAAATTAAAAGTACCTAAAGTTTTTGTACTGCAGCTTATGTTTATATATAGATACATATTTGTATTGGGGGAAGAAGTCGTGCGCACGATGAGAGCAAGAGAGCTGCGTTCATTCGGGAAAAAGGGGTATGAACTAAGTATCGCCGGCAATATACTTGGAACTCTTTTATTAAGAACCATAGATCGTTCTGAACGGATATATCAATCTATGTGTTCCCGGGGTTTTACGGGAAATATAAACCTCTCAAAAAAAATTAATTTTACATTAACCGATTTGTTATATACATTGATTTTAAGCGCAATGTTTATTGTTTTGAGATTTTTTTCCGGCAGTTATGCGGTGGGAAGGATGCTTTTAGGAAAAGGGAGCTAAGCATGAGTCATCATATAATTGAAGCACAGGATTTATATTTTGTTTATCCTGACGGGACTAAAGCAATTAATGGAATATCTTTTAAAATTATTCATGGCGAATCTGTCGGAATTGTCGGATCAAATGGTGCGGGAAAATCAACTTTAATTATGCAGATGAACGGCTTTTTTTTACCTACATCCGGATCTTTGAAAATAGGAGCAACTCCGGTTAATGAAAAAACAAAAGTTGATATCAGACGTCATGTTGGACTTGTGTTTCAAAATCCTGATGATCAATTATTTATGCCTACGGTATTCGATGATATTGCCTTTGGACCATTAAATCTTGGTTTTTCAAAAGAAGAAGTTGAAAAATGTGTGGATGAATCATTAAAAATGGTTGGTTGTCTGGAACTAAAAGACAGACCTTCTCATCATCTCTCACTGGGGCAGAAACGCGCAGTTTCGATTGCATGTATTCTATCTATGGGGCCTGATATCCTGGTGATGGACGAACCATCATCATTTCTTGATCACCGTTCGCGCAGGGATCTTATTAATCTTTTAAAAAAATTTACTCATACAAAAATAATTGTTTCGCATGATCTGGATTTAATTCTGGAAGTTTGTGAAAGGTGTATAATTTTAAAAGACGGTAAAATCCAGGCGGATGGAAAAGCAAAAGATATTCTTTCAGAAGAAAATATCCTAAAGCAGAATAATCTCGAACTTCCGCTTACTCTGCAAAAAAATAACATTCTAAAATGAAAATTATAAATATATCAATTAACATATTTATTTCCTTAATAATTTTATCTCTAATTGCAAGTGCAGATGAAATTTCAAACCCTGATATCCAATCTGAAAAAATATCAAGAAATGAAATGTCAGGATATTTGGAAGCAGGGAAAAGGTCTACTGCTCTTGATTATGTAGAAGAGGATAGTGATGCTGATTATTCTTATACAAATTATCAGTTTAGATTTAAGCAGAATATAGCTTCACGGTTTAGTTATGATTTAAGTTCTTTTCAATATAAAAAAGATTATGATGGAAGCGATGTTTTGGATAATGAATCAAAAATTTTTAAAGCCGGCGGATCTTATTATATTAATAAACAAAAAGAAAAATCATTAAAATTTGATATGAAATTTCAATATAAGGAAAAAAATTATTATAACATTCCGGAAAAAGAATATAACCAGTTAACAGCCCTTCCTTCTTTGAAATTTAAAAAAGAAGATTTCTACGCTGTAAGCTTATCTATTGGTTTAAATCGTTATGATTATATAACCGGAGATAAAAATGATCAGTTTAAATATTCCTCCAAATTAGATTTTTACAGATATTTCATCGAAAAGAAATTTATGCTGTCAGGGTATGAAGAAGTTGAATTTCTTGATAATAAACAAACAGACCGCGATAGAGTGAAAAATAATCTTATGCTGGGGCTTATGAATATAACCAATATGATATTAAGACTATCCATAAATTAAATAGCAGATTGAAAACATATTTTAAATATGAATATTTTAAAAAGGATTATAATGTTCTTGCCATTGATCATAATGGTTTTTATATTTTGAACGGATATCAGTATGAAATACAAAATAACAGGGATAAAAAATCTTCGCTTGATTTTGATATAATGCAAAAAAATGTTAAATATGATAAAAAAACAGAAGATGATTATACAAAAACAGCAGCAAATATAAAATTTAATTACGATCGCAAAAAAAATTGGAAAACATCAGTTGGACTGGAAAATAATTTTTATAAATATAATAATAGAAACAATGATAAGAAAAGATATTATGCTAATTTATCCGGAGAAAAAATTTTGCTTAATGGTGATTTGACTATATCTATAGATCTTAAATACAGAGTAACAGATAATGAACAAAAACCTGATAACGAGCAGAAAGCTGTAAGGTTTGGGGCAGAGTATAAATGGTAATTGGTAACGCTAAATAGGGGGCTATCCAAAAAGTCTTAAATTGGACAGCTCCCTATATCAAAATCTTAGTCTTCGATATTTGCGCTGACAACAGCTGCCATCTGCATCATGTCAATTGTCTGACCTTCTTTAAGATTTGTTAAATCAGTAACTTTACCTGATTTACTTGTGGATTTAGTATTTTTGAATATTGTAAGTAATTTGGCATCAGCTACAATAAATTTGCCTGCATTTTCCGGTTTCCCATTTGCAGTTTTAGTTTGAAGTTTATTATTTTTGATGTAATCCCATAATCTTTTTGTTATTTCTGTTCTGGGAAGCTCATTTGCTCCTAAAAAAGCCGCTAAATCTTTTTTCAATTTTACTTCTTTTTTCAATCCTTTTGCTTCAGTCATTTTTTCTCCTTTTATTTTAAATAATTAAATTGTTATGTAAGTAGTATATACCATTTTAATATAATTTGAAAGAAAAAAATATTTTGTCATTAATTTATAGCATTGTCCATTTTTTTATTTACAGGTCTGAAATTTACCGGTCTTAAGATAATAAATCCCGGTCTTTTAGAAATATATTCAATGAAATCAATATCAACAACTTTTTGAAATTTTTTTGCAATAGTTGAATGTCTTAAAATAATATTATTTTCGCGTTTGATGAGTAATCCTACATGTGAAACATCTAATCCGTCATCATCAGTATATATACCGGCATAATCACCGGTCTTAATTTCATTGATAACAGAATTATCAATTTGAGATGAAGGGATATAATCAATTATGCGCTTTTTTGGGATAATCCCGGGCAAAAGAAATGTTGAATCATTTTTTAAATTTAATATTTTAACAACTTGTTTTGTTTTTTCCCTTCCAAGCAGGAGGGTAACATCTTCAATATATTCCGGATTGAATTCCTTCCAGTCAGTAAAAAAATGATTTCTTTTATCATAAGCAATTATTGCATTTTGATATCTGACTTTTTTAAGATTTTCCTTAAAATCATTATAAGAAATAGATCTTCTCATTGCTTCAATATAATCCAAATAAGTAAAACAATCCACGCCGTCAAAGCGAATAACGAAAATTTCAGGGATATTTATATCGCCGATTAATGTTGAACCTTTATATTGTGTGTCAAGAAATTGTGCTGATAAAAAATCTATTCTTTTATCTATTTCATTAATTTTACTTGCCATAGAGATAAGTTCATTTAATTTATTTTCATCCCATTTACCAAGATCTACAAATTCATTTTCAAGATGCTGTGTGAGAGGACTTTCTCCTGTAGTATTATAATTATTAGCAGATGTTTTCTCTTTTTTATCGGGTAAAAAGTGTTCCCCGTATGTATGTCCGGATATTGATGTATCAAACGCAGGTGCCGGTATTTTGGTATCAGAATATTGGATTTTACGCTCCTTTCGAAGCGTGGAACATCCGGTTAAAATAATTATTAAAAAAAATAGAATAATTTTATTGCTAATTTTTTTTCTCAAGTTTTCCTCAATATAAATTAGCAGTTATATATCAATCTTTTAAAACAAACTATCAAAAAAAACATACTTATGATAAAATTTGAGCCCATATTATGTTCGTGCCTGGTAAATTTAAGGTTTAGTCTATCAGCCTCGGACTATTTAAATCCATAGAGTTTGGTGAAAATATGAATTCATTGTTTGATATTGTTTTTATAAATCCTCCCATGTCATATAGAACACGTTTGGGTCCTTTTGAACGTATGGGAAGCCACAGCCCTCCTTTTAATCTGTGTTATCTTGCAGGTATTGTAAGAGAAAACGGGTATAGTACAGCTATTATAGATGCTGAAGCTGACTTCCTTGACACTGAAAAAGTAATAAAGAAGACTCTGGAAAAGAATCCGGCTTATATAGGTATTACAGCTACGACCCTTGGTATAATGCATGCGGCTGATATAGCCCTTGAGCTAAAAAAACGAGCTCCCCATATGTTTATTATGCTTGGCGGGGTTCATGTATCGGCTTTGCCGGATGAAACCATGGAACGTTATCCTCAGTTTGATCTTGCTGTACTCGGTGAAGGTGAAGAAACTATAATTGAAGTTTTGAATGCAAAAAAGTATAACGGCAGTTTAAAAGATATAAATGGAATTATCTGCCGTGAAAAAGATAAATTAATAAAAACACAAACACGTGCTTTAATGCAGAATTTAAATGAACTTCCTCATCCGGCTTTTGATTTACTGGAAAATTTTCCGGATGCATACAGGCCCGCGCTTTTAAAATTCAAACAACTGCCGTCAATTATGCTTTCTACATCACGCGGATGTCCGTATAAATGTATTTTTTGTGACAGCAGTGTGCTTAAGGATACTTACAGGGCATACAGCGTAGATTATATTATTGATTTGGTACGCACTTTGAAAAAAAAAT
>JACQWU010000150.1 GCA_016209155.1 Candidatus Desantisiibacteriota bacterium
CTCGCAGGGGCGCGTGCTATGAATAAAATCTGCATGAATGATTCATTATGGGAAAATCCCGCGGCAATGAGTGCTACCTTGCAATATTTATTTTATAACTATAAAAAAATGAATATGGTGGTTTTGATGCCCTACTCTTCCAAGCTTAAAAACCTGGCAGAATGGTTCAGGCAATTATGGGCGGAAAGTCTTGGGAAAAAATATTCAATAGACGGAGATACAATTTTTGCAGGTTCGACTCCGATTGATGCTCTTGGTGTTACTGATCAGCATTCACAGCTTCAGCTTTATACAGAAGGTCCATATGATAAAACAATTGTATTTATTAAAGTCGGGAAATTTACTTCGGAAATAAAAATTCCAAAAGAAAAAAAATCAGGATTACAATACTTAGGCGGACATACATTAAATAAACTTATGGACATAGAATTCTTAAGCACTGAATATTCACTTTTAAAAGAAAAACGTCCAAGCTCTACAATACATATCCCGGAAATAAATGATTATACTATTGGACAACTATTGTATTTTCTGGAAATGCAAACAGTTATTGCAGGTGAACTTTTTAGAGTAAATACTTATAATCAACCCGGAGTTGAAACCGGGAAAAATTTTACTTATGGACTCCTGCATCGTAAAGGATATGAAGATAAGGTAAAAGAATTTGCCGGTAAGATGGAAAAAAGTCCTAAGTATATTATTTAATCAATATGACTATTAAAGGAATAATTTCAATTAGACATTTTGTAATATATAACCTTATTTATGCCATAATTGTTAAATATTCCTTTGAAAATAGCATCACACTACCAATAAACACTAAAATCACACCAACAATAATTGCCAAAATTGCGATTTTATTGATAATTCCATATGCTCCTGCAAATTGAGATTTAAATGAATTGAGATCAATAATTCCATAAAAAATACTGCTAACTCCCAAAAAAATAAGGATCACGCAAATGATTTCTTTTTCATGCATATTGTTTTCCTTTTATGCTATAGATGTATTTAATTTTTCATTGTTCCAGCTAAATACAGGGGACAGGTATTCCTGTCCCCTGATAATATCACTACGGCTTAGTTATATTAATAGTATTGCCTGTTAAAGCATTATTAGTTTCAATAATCTCTTTATTTGAATTATTGTAATCAGCTATTGCTCCGATATAATATGTTCTCGCAGATAAATTTGAAGGTATCGCAGCATTTATTGTTACTGTGCTTTCTGCACCTGCGGCAAGACTTGCAATAGACTGAGTACCTATTCGTCTATCAGATGTTGTTATAATTGCATCTGTTGATAGATAAAGTCCAATATAAGAGGCTGACATTGTTCCAACACCTTGATTTTTAACTGTTGAACTTATGGAAATAGATGTTCCTGTAACACCGGATGACGGGCCGCTTACAACTGTCATGATAGCATCAACTCCTGATATTAAATTAATAGTATTGCCCGTTAATGTATTATTAGTTTCATTAGTCTCTTTGTTTAAATTACTATAATCAGCTATCGCCCCGATATAATATTGACCGGGAGAAAGACTGACATCGTTCCAATCCCTTGATTTTTAGCTGTTGAAGTTATTGAAACAGATGTTCCTGTAACACCGGTTGCCGGACCGCTTATAAGAGTCATGATTGCATCAACACCTGATGTCAGGTCAATTGTGTTACCGGTTAAAGTATTATTATTTTCATTCGTTTCAACACGCGTAGTATTGTAATCAGCAATAGCACCTATATAATATCTGCCGGCTGTTAGCGTGGACGGGATAACTAATGATGATGTTAATGTACTGCTTGATGCACCATTCAAGCTTGAAATATATTGTATCCCTATGCGGGTATCTGATGTTGTTATAACTCCATCTGTTGATAAGTAAATTCCATTATAAAAACTGGAGATAGTTCCTGTTCCTTGATTTTGAACTGTTGAAGATATAGAAATTGATGTTCCTGTTAACCCGGTTAAAGGACTGCTTACAGAAGTCATTACAAGATCCGCTCCTGCGACTTCAATTGGAATTGCTGTGCTCATTGTGTTATTTTGCTCATTCATTTCTGAAATAACTCCATCTTTATCAACAAATGCACAGATGTAATAATTCCCTAAAGGTGTACTCGCAGGGATGGTTAAAGTTGTTGATGATGCACTTGTTACCCCTGCTCCCAGTGATGAAACAATACGCACAGCTGCCAATACTACATCGTCACTTCCGCCATAGATTGTATCCTGTGACAGATGAAAAGCAATTGTAAATGCTCCTGAGGCTGCGCCACCCTGATTTTTAGCTGTATTTGAAACACTTAATGTACTTCCGGGCGCAACTTTGGTTGAAGTCGTTGAAAGTACAGTCATTATAAGATCAGGTTTGGGGACATCTTGTACTGTTATTGTTATTGTCTCAGAGACAGGTAACGAGCCGTCTGAGACTGTAAATGCTACATTGTAATTTCCTGATTGTGTATAATCTGGGGCCCACGTGAATATTTTTGTTGTTGTATCAAATATTGCTCCTCTTGGTAATCCTACAGCTGTAAATGTTAATACATCTCCATCCGGATCATCGGCGCTTACATTAAACTGTAGCAACACTCCTTCGTTTATTGTCTTATTTTCTATTGGATAAAGTTCAGGTGCACGATTTACATTGTTTACTGTTATTGTTATTATCTGAGAATCAGATAAAAAGCCGTCTGATACTGTAAATGTTACGTTGTAATCTCCTGCCTGTGTATAATCAGGGGTCCACGTGAATGTCTTTATTGTTGTATCAAAAACTGCTCCCCCTGGTAATCCTTCTGCTGCAAATATTAATGCATCTGTGTCAGGATCACTGCCGGTTACTATAAATTGCAATAACTGAACTTCATTCACTGTCTTATTTTCTATGGGAGTAAGTACCGGCGGCCGGTTGATTGTACCTGCCATTACTGTAAATGCATTATAAAGAATATTTTTCATTGAGAGATGAACAATATTAATATTATATATTCCCGGTATGAGACCGTTAGGGATAACAGTCGATATAGTGTTGTTATTTACAATATTTACAGGCGTTAAGGATGTCCCCGCACTGATTTTATCAATTATAAATAAATTACTATCAGTTAAAACATACAAATTATTACCCGAAACATATACACCGTTTGTAATCGTATTATTTATGCAGTTTATAACAACCGGATTAAATGGATCACTTATATTTATCACTTGTAATCCTTGTTCATAACCATCCGTTACATAAGCATAATTACCTGACACAAATACACCGGTCGCACCGCCGGGAGTATCCGAACTTCCTATAATATTCGGACTTGCCGGATTGCTTATATCTATTATTTGTAATCCACCTTCATAACTATCCGCGACATACGCATAATTTCCAGATACATATACTCCTTCAGCATATCCGGGGGTATCCAAACTTCCTATAATGTTCGGATTTGCCGGATCACTTATATTTATTATCTGCAAACCGGAAGTCCCATCCGCGACATACGCATAATTACCTGATACATATACTCCTTTTGCAAGATGTGGGGTAACCACATTGCTGACTATTACGGGATTTGCCGGATCACTTATATTTATTATCTTTAAACCACCGCCATAACCATCCGCAACATACGCATAATTACCGGTTACATATACTCCATACGCATAACCCGGAGTATCTATACTGCCAGTTATTGATGGATTTGATGGATTACTAATATCTATTATCTGCAATCCTATATCACCTTCCGCTATGTATGCATAATTATCTGATACAAATACACCATACGCATAACCCTGAGTATTAATATTACCGGCTTTAACCGGATTTACAGGATCACTTATATTTATTATCTGTAATCCTGTATTATCAGTTATATATGCGTAGTTATTTGATAAATATATGTTATTTGCATAACTGGAAACATTTATGCTGCCAATAATACCGGGATTAAAAGAATTATTAAGACCTATTACTTCAAATCCGTACGAGCCAGCAATATAAATATAATTACTTGTCACAAAGACACCTGTGGAATAACCATTATTCACAGTATCAACTGTTTTTGCATTTAAAGGGTCGCTTATGTCTATTACCTGTAATCCATAACCGCCGACTGCATACAAATAATTATCAAACTTATAAAGCCCGGAAATATTGAAAATACGTTGAGTTTTTACAATAACCGGATTTGATTTATTGCTTATATCAATTATTTTCAAACCGGAATTACCATCTGCTAAATATGCGTAGTTATCTGATACATATATTTCCTGGGCATAATCAAGAGAGCTTACACTTCCAACAATAATCGGATTAAAGGGATCCCCTATATTTATTATTTGTAATCCCCCGGCATAACCATCCGCTACATAAGCATAATTACCTGTTATATATACACTCGTTGCATTGTTTGGAGTAACCACACTACCAACAATATTTGGATTAAATGGATTACTTATATCTATTATTTGCAGCCCGGATCCAAAACCATCTGCAATATATGCATAATTCCCTGATATATTTATTCCTGATGCATAACCCGGGGTATCTATATTCCCTGTAATATTTGGATTAACTGGATTGCTTATATCTATTATTTGTAATCCTGAATCACCATCTGCTATATATGCATAGTTACCAGATACACATACTTTATCAGCGATACCTGGGGTATCCACACTGCCCACAATATTTAAATTATTCGGATCACTTATATCTATTATCTGTAAACCCGAGATACCATCTGCAACATATGCATAATTACCTGAGACATATACTCCAAACGTGAAACCGGGAGTATCTAAATCATTTATCTTACGTAATC
Organism: Candidatus Desantisiibacteriota bacterium; assembly: GCA_016209155.1. Taxonomy (GTDB): domain Bacteria; phylum JACRDZ01; class JACRDZ01; order JACRDZ01; family JACRDZ01; genus JACQWU01. Next base: position 4,834 of record JACQWU010000150.1, read on the forward strand.
CGCCATTTCCTATATATATTTTATATGAACTATCAAAATTATCACCTGTTTTTGTTATTGTAATTAAGCTATTTGATTTTCCGCTATCAGGAGTTACAGTATAATTTATTATTTTAACCTCAACACTATCTATGGCAGTCGCACCTTCATCATCTGTGACAGTTAATGTAACTGTATATATTCCATATATATTATATTCATGAGTAACATTTTTCCCGTCTCCTATTTTACCATCGCCAAAATTCCATGAATATGAAATAATATTTCCATCTATATCACTGGATAAAGAACCGTTGAAAGATACAGACTCTTTTATCATAACTTCCGGTATAAAACATTCTGCTTTTGCTATTGGTAACTGATTAGGAGGTACAGGGATAGTCAATCCATTATTAACATTTAATCTTCCACCTGTAGCAACTTTACCGCTGAGGGATGTCAAAGGATCAGTACCTGCAAGGATAACTCTTCGCAATTCCTTATAATTTAGTAAAGGCCTATAACCCCAAATCAAAGCAGCTGCTCCGGCTACATGAGGTGCAGCCATTGATGTACCGCTCAAATCATCATATTTATTTGATAATATGGTACTATAAATTCCATCACCCGGAGCTCCCAGGTCAACAGAAAGTAAACCATAGTTTGAAAAATCTGAAAGATTATCATTCCAATCAGTAGCTGAGACGGAAATAATATTCAATAAATCAAAACAGGCCGGATATAAAGGATACACTTCAGCATCCGCCATATTATTTCCCGCAGCTGCTACAAAAAGAATACCATTGTCTTTTAACCTTTCTACCGCGCTGTAAAGTGATTGAGAAAATGCATAAGCTCCCCAGCTATTGCTCGTAATTTTAACATTAACTCCTCTTTGCTTCATATCAATGACATAATCAATACATTCAATCGCGTCACCAGTACTACCTGTCCCATCTGCTCCTATAAATTTAAGCGCCATTATTTTTACATTCCAATTCACACCGGTTATCCCTATCCCATTATTGCCAACTGCTCCAATCGTCCCTGCCACATGCGTTCCATGTTTGTTATCATCCATAGGATTCCCTGTTCTTCTAATAGTGTTACATCCGTATACATCATCAATTATTCCGTTATTATCATCATCTAAACCGTTTGAAGGTATCTCTCCCGGATTTCTCCACATATTTGCATTAAGATCCACATGATTATAATCAACTCCTGTATCTATTACAGCCACAACAATAGTTGAATCGCCAATAGTGGCATCCCAGGCTGAAGGTGCATCAATAGCGTTCATACCCCATAGAAAATTAAAATTAGGATCGTTTGGCAGTCTTTGTATCTGAACTATATAATCCGGTTCTGCGAATTCGACCAGAGGTGATTTGTTTAATTTCGAAATTAATTCATCGATAGATTTTTTATTCTTAAGTTTTAGTCTATGTATACCTATTTTTTTATAAAATTTATCATTAACCAAATTATTAGCCGACAACAAATTATCAGCTTCATATGATAATTTGTTACTTTTTTTTGCAAAATCTTTAAATTTGATCAAAATGCCATCTTGTGAATATTTTTCAATCTTTTTAGCGGATGAATCACGATATACAGCTTCGGAATGGGTAAAAAATAAAAAAAATAATAGTATAGTAGAAAAAAACAAATACATAATTTTGATAAAATTATTTTTAGACATATACATTCCTCCTATTTTAAACAATAATATATATATCATTGTTTAAGGTCTGGTTACATTAATCATATTGCCGGTTAAGGTATTATTCGTTTCGATAGTTTCCTTATTTGCATTATTGTAATCAGCTATTGCTCCGATATAATATGTTCTTGCAGATAAACCTGACGGAATTGCAGCATTTGTTGTTATAGTGCTTGATGTTCCTCTTGCAAGACTTGTAATTGATACTGTACTTATTCGTGTGTCTGATGTTGTTATAACAGCATCTGTTGATAGATAAAGCCCGGTATAAGATGCTGACATCAATCCGACACCTTGATTCTTGACTGTCGAAGTTATAGATATTGA
>JACQWU010000202.1 GCA_016209155.1 Candidatus Desantisiibacteriota bacterium
ATTTATCTATTTTAGAAATTTCATCATCTAAAATTTCAATCCGTTTAGTTAAAATGTTAGCTTGATCATAAAAATAATAGTATATACCGGATAAGCTGACTAATATTAAAATAGATAATATAATACCTGCTAAAAAGAGTTTATTAAAAGCAGTAACTTTTTTTGATTCTTTTGGCAATAGATTTATTTTTATCATTATTCAATACCCTGTCTTAAGGCAAGTCCAATAGCAACAGTAAGGATAGGAGCGATTGACTGAATATATTTAATGTCAAACTTATTTTCATTGATAATTATTTTTTTTAGAGGATTATTAATTTCAACTTTTACCCCAAGTTTTTTTGTTAGATATTCACTAAGGTTAAATGTTTTGGCTGCGCCTCCGCTTAACACAACCTTTGTTATTTTTTTATTTTCCTGTGATGAATGATAATACTCAAAAGAATGAGATATTTCCATAGACAATTCTTCCATTATTTTTTCTATTATTATATGAACATCTTTATCAAATGTATTTGATGATAAATCCGTATTACTTTTAGCTGATTCCCTGCTAAAATTAATTTTAATATTTTCAGCTTCATCAAAGTTTAGGAGAAGTTCTTTTTGCAGAGCTTTTGTGAAGTTATTCCCGCCCATTGTTATATCGCGGGTAAAAAGAGGTATCTCATTATGGATGACATTGATATTTGTGATTGAACATCCAAGATTGATAAGCGCAATCACAGTGTCAGGTTCAGGGGCTAAATTAAATTCATAAGCATTTTCAACTGCAAAAGCATCAAGATCGATAATTATGGTTTTGAGACCGGCTGCTCTTATTAAATTAAGATGATTATTTAATTTTTCCTTTTTAGCCGCAGCAAGTAATACATCCATATTTTTCATCTCTACATTTGTAGATAAAATTTGAAAATCTATATTTACATCATCCATATCAAACGGTATAAACTGTTCTGCTTCCCATCTAATAGATTCATTCAATTCTTCTCTGCTCATATATGGTAATTTAACTTTTTTGACAATTACAGCTTTCCCTGCAATAGCGGTATTCACATCCGGATTTTTTATGTTTAATTGCTTAAGGAGTGCTTGAATTACTTTTACGACAGGAGCTATATCCATTACAGTTCCGTCCACAATAGCTTCATCCGGGATTGTATCCATCCCGACGTTCATTAATTCAATTCCTTTATTAGTATGACGGAGTTGCACCAATTTAACTAACCGGGAACCAATATCAAGCCCCATTGTTATTTCAGGTTTTGAAAATAATTTTGGCATCTTTTTCTCCCCAAATCTAAAAAATTTACCACAGAGAACACCTATATATTTATATTTTTAAACTCTATACTGAAAAATTATTATTTAATAAATATATTATCGGTTGAAAGTAAAAATTTATTAGATTATATCATATTTTTTTTTGCTCTTGTATAAATAATATAATTATTCTGCATTAAATAGTTTAATCAGTTTTTTCAGTAATATCTGTAAATCATTTTGATTTAATAAAGGGATTCGTTCCTGATTATTAATCACAACTGAAACCTCTGAGTTTATACGAAAATTTTTCGTTTTTTCCGCATTTTTTTTTAATATTGAAATAATTGTTTCGTTTTTACTTTGAAGTTTGATTTCCTGTGGATTCAACCCGAGCATAGTTATGGGGTCTTCCCAGTAAGAAGAGTTTAAATTTAAACTGCGGGCTTTTATATAATCAAAAAATTTTTCAGGATGATATATTTGAATGGCGATTTGTCTCTCCGCCTCTTCAAGTTCAGTTAGTCCGAAGCGGAAAAAAACATTATCTTTAGCATCTTTTTGTGAAATATATTTTATTCCTAAATTATACATTCCTTTTAACTTCAGAGTTTTTCTAATAGAATCTATCACTATATATGATTGATAGGCTAGAGGGGAGATGAAAATATCTATTTGATTATTTATTTTTGTCTCATGGAAAAATAATTCAGTATTTTTATATTTTGATGTGTTAAGTATATAATTGTTTTCGATCTTTTCCAGATGAGATGATATCGATAAATAATTCTGCGCCCGGAGTATAGTGCTGTCAAATATAAAAACAGGTATTGATTTTATTTTGTTTTTTTCTTTAAGTTTTAATCCTTCATCAGATTCTATCGAGGTAAAAATAACTTTTAAATTCGGGAATAAAGGTGCTATAGAATCAAGAACCTTATAATAATCAGGATTAATCATAGTTGATGAATAAAGTATGCTAAGAGTTACTTCTGTGTCTTTTATATATACACATTTAGATTCACCTGTTCCCGGATTTAGACATTTACCTATCATCTCAGGCAGAGCACAGTCCTCATCGCTGAAACATTCGGGAAGATTTAAACATAATGAAAGCTGTTCTGAAACTGATTTTGGAAGATATTCGCAAATAACGCGTATTATTTTATCCTTTTTTATTTCTCCACTATAAATTTTGTTATTAATAAATAAAGTGGGAGAAGTATTTACCTTTAATCGCTTAGCCAGAAGTACTTCTGCGTTTAAAA
>JACQWU010000203.1 GCA_016209155.1 Candidatus Desantisiibacteriota bacterium
CTTACCGGTGAGCTTGATCTTGATTCAATGCCATGGGCAAAAAGGAGTATCTCTATTTCTAATTTTTCGCAGGGCAACGCTTCTTCCGAAGCTGTTAGAGTGTCTATACGTAAAGTTTCAGATATTATAAAAAAAGATGATCTGGTAAGAGTTACCAAAAGAAAAAGCAAAAAAAATCCCCTGGCATTAAACTTAATCCAGGAACAGCTTGTGCAGGGGGCTTTATTATGTATTGATGCGCAGACCGGATATATTAAAGCTATGGTAGGAGGATATGATTTCCGGATGACACCTTTTAACAGAGCATATCAGGCATGGCGTCAGCCGGGTTCTGCTTTTAAACCTTTTATTTATACTGCGGCCATTGATAATAAAATAATTACACCTTCCAGTATTATTTTTGACGCGCCTGTTTCCTATGTTCAGTTTAGAACATGGAAAAAGAAAAAGCTTGTTAATGTTTTATGGACTCCTGCCAATTATCATAAAACTTATAACGGTGATGTTACCGCAAGATACGCTCTGGCATATTCCTTAAATATTCCGGCTATAAAAGTTTTAGAAAGAACCGGAGCGGATAAAGTAATTAGTTATGCTCATAAAGCAGGACTTACTTCTATAAATAATAAAAATTTATCGCTTGCACTTGGAACCTCAGAAGTAACACTCTTGAGTTTAACCTCAGCTTTTAGCATTTTTGCAAATCAGGGGATTAAAGTTACACCTATCGCAATCCGTTATATAGAAGGAAATAATGGCAGTGTACTTGCGCAATATACTCCCGTAGAAACACCGGTTTTAAATGAAAATACCGCATATATTATGGCAAGCATGATGGAAAGTGTGGTAAAATTTGGTACGGCCAAAAAAGTCAAAGCATTAAACCGTCCTGTTGCAGGCAAAACAGGAACTACTGACCGTGCTGTAGATGCATGGTTTATAGGTTTTACTCCTGAAATAATAACAGGTATGTATGTCGGCCTTGATGACCGCACATCAATGGGACAGCATGCATCAGGAGAAGAGCTGGTGGTACCTTACTGGACAGAATTTATGCTCGAAGCTGTAAAAGATATGCCTTACAGTTCTTTTACTGCTCCGGACGGACTCACTTTTGCCGATGTCGACCCTCAAACAGGTCTTATAGCCGCATCAGCATGCAATACTGTTAATCCGGAAGTGTTTTTAAAAGGGACAGAACCTAAAACATTATGCCGCCATAAGGAACGCAATCTGCTGGATAATAAAACAAAATTTACTCTTTCTTCTTTTAAAAAAAATACCGAGGAAAAAGAAAATAATTGAAGGTATAAAAAAATGAATCTTATCACTGCGATAGATAATTTTTTAATATGCTTAAAGGTTGAACGTAACGCTTCTCCCAATACTATTTCGAGTTATGCTATTGATCTAAAGCAGTTTTACGGATGGATCGGCAAAGAAAAAAATATTGAAGATATTGAAACGGAAGATATAAGAAATTATATGGAATTTTTATATAATAGAAACATTAAAGAAACTTCCATGCGCCGTAAAATTGCCTGTTTACAGTCTTTTTTTACTTTTCTTATTAAAAGAGACAGAGCTATTATTGAATTATTTTTTGCGACCGGCATCCGCATAAGTGAATTATGTAATTTATCCCTCCATGATATTCAAATGGGGGAAAAAGTTATAAAAGTTATGGGCAAAGGATCAAAAGAAAGAATTATTTCTTTTGATAACAAAAAAACTGTACTTGCGATAGAAAATTATCTTGAGTTGCGCAGTAAGATTAATACTGCAAGTAAAAATATTTTTTTGAACAGATTCCATAAGGGTATCAGTCCGCGTGCTATACAAAAATTATTTCAAGTTTATCTTAAAAAAGCCGGGATAGACAAACATGCAACTCCGCATTCGCTTCGTCATACTATGGCTACAATGCTTCTTGAAAATGGAGCGGATATCAGGTCGGTACAGGAAATATTGGGACACAGGTCAGTTGCGACAACACAAATTTATACCGAAGTATCTATCTTAAGACAAAAAGAAGTAATAAAAAAACACCATCAGAGAGATCATTTGAGCGCATGTTTTATACCTGCGGATTTTATTGGTCCAAATTTATCAATAAAAAATAAAAATGGAGGAAAATCGTATCATGATAAAAGAAAGTATAAAAAAAGTAGTTGAAAGACTGGATTTAACAAGAGAAGAAGCCCATTCAACAATGTTGTCTATTATGAATGGAGAAGCAACCCCTGCTCAAATCGCAAGTTTTATTACCGCACTGCGTATGAAAGGTGAAACTATTGATGAAATTACAGGTTGTGCTTTTGCCATGCGCGAAAAATCAGTTCATATAAAAGTTATAAGAAAAACGCTTGTGGATACATGCGGCACGGGCGGGGACGGCGGAAAAACCTTTAATATTTCAACAGCAAGCGCACTGGTAGTTGCCGGTTGCGAGCTTACTGTCGCTAAACACGGGAATAAGGCAGTATCCAGCGAATGCGGTAGTGCTGATGTATTGGAAGCTCTCGGTGTTAATATAAAAATTGAACCTCAAAAAGTTGAACAATGTATAAATACAATTGGTATAGGATTTATGTTTGCGCCATCCTTTCACAGTGCGATGAAGCATGCGGTACTACCAAGAAAGGAAATAGGTATCCGAACTGTTTTCAATATTTTAGGGCCCTTAACCAATCCGGCCGGGGCAAGCGCGCAAGTAGTGGGAGTATATGACGGTGATCTCACTGAAAAACTATGCGGAGTATTAAATAATCTTGGTGTTAATCATGCTTTTGTTGTTCATGGAGAAGATGGATTGGATGAAATCAGTATCTGCGCAAATACAAAAATTTCAGAATTAAAAGACAGCATGATAAACACATATTCTTTTAATCCTGAAGATTTTGGTATTAAAAAAGTACTTCTCTCTCAAATAAACGGTGGTACACCACAGCAAAATAAAGAAATTATTAAAAGTATACTCGACGGTAAAAAAGGCCCTCACAGAAATATTGTTGTTTTAAATGCTGCTTTTGCTCTGGTGGCAGGGGATGCAGCAAAAGACATAAAAAATGGAATTAAACTGGCTGAAGAAAGCATTGATTCAGGTAATGCAAAACGTAAACTCGATGAGATTGTGAAATTTAGTAATGAGATTGCACTTAATGATGATTAGTTTTACATATTCCAGGGCGCGTATATAATCATCAATCTATAGCAGAATCTCTATTTATTTTTTAAGATGGGAATTTTCTATTTAAAATACATATTTTCACCATACTGTCTCCGATAAAACTTTGAAATATTTTTCTGTAATTTCTCGATATTCGACAGGGATATATTCAAGCTGTATATCTGGTTTTTCATCAAAAATTTTCTTTTTTATTGTTGTTAAATCTTTTGGTAATTCCTGCGGGTATGTTGTTTTTTCATATTCTTTAGCTTTTTCCGCCTGGCGGTTTTTATCATATTCATCTTTATTCTGAAGAGATTTCTGCGCGTCCAATAAACGCGAAAGAATTTTATTTTGTTTTTTAGTTAATTCTACCCCTATATCTTTATTTTTTATTTTTTCCCCTGCTTCTTCCATCAGATTTTTAACATCATCTAATTTCCCCATCATACTACTCATATTATTATATTCGTTTATCAACTGGTCCAGCATTTCTCCCAATTTTTTTTGTTCATATGCCATTTTTTCCAGTTGCGCCATCTGCTCCGATGAAATAGTTCCCTGCTTTTCAATTTGCTTACGGAGCATTTCCGTTAAATCGTTCAAATTCTGCTGCTCATTAGTTAAATTCTCCAGCTGATCCATTATTTCTGATGCCTGTCCCTTTGACATTTCTTTTTTCATCATTTCTGAGGTTTTTAAAAATTCAGCAATTATTATATTTAATTCCGTCAAAACTTCCTGTGTTTCGGGGATAGCCTTAAATAGATCATTAGCACCTATGGTTATTTTAAGGTCAGACATTTTTTTCGAGATATCTTCAAGTTTTAATCCCGAATTAATTTTAACCTTTGGTGATATTTTTGCAATAGCGATCAGGACTTGAGCAAGATTATTTACCCCTTCACTTAAATACATTTCTTTCACAGCATATTCGTCTAAAATATTTTCTTCATCCAATGTAAAAACTTTGCCCTGATTTGCTTTTTGCTGTATTCCAAGCAGGATTTGTTCTTCCTGATGAGAAATGAAAAGACCGTTATAAATCACAGATTGAATCATACTTAACAATTCTTTATTAGTATTTTTTCTCATTTTATTTTTCAATTTAATCAGCTGGCTTGCTGCTTCGGATAGATTTTTAGATGCCTTTTTTGATTCCTCCTGCGCATTATCAAACTTTTTTTTATCCATCGAATTTTCAACATTTTTCATATTACTTATAGTGCCGCTGTCTTTAAGTTTATGGCTTATTTCTTCAAGATCTTTACTTATCTCAGGATTATTCTTTTTCATATTTTCAGCAAGCTCTGAAATATCTTCCGTGAGCTTCTCTGTTTCTCTCCTGATTTGCTCCTGTTTTACCAATATATCATTCATTTCAGTTTTATTTAAATCTTTAGCATCCTTATTGCTATTTTTTTCCAATTCATCTGTTAATTTCCTCTGCCTTTCTTCAAGCTCTTTAGCTTCAGAGCTCAGCGCTTCAAGCTTCCGCTGGTCGCGTGTACGTTTTAAAAGTTCTATTGTGTAATCAAGTTTTTTTATTAATTTATCTTGAGTGAATTCTGCATCCAATAAATCCTTTTTCTTCTCGTCAATATCTATTTTTTTTATACTTTCATTTAATTTCTGTAAAATATTTTTCATTTCCTCCGTCATGACTTCATTTAATAATTTCTGTATCTCTATAACTTTTTCTGCCATCTCCTGCTTTACAAGCAAATTTTTTTCCAGTTCTTTTGTGTTTTTTTCGATTTCCTGAATTACGGATTTCATTTTCTCCATGCTGTTTTTATGCAAATTTTTAATCTGATTTATTTCATTATCTTTATTCCAATCAGATTTATTTCCCTGTTCAATATTTTTATTTGCCTCCTCCATTCGCATACGCAGATGTTCACTCTCTTCCTTAATACTCTCAAGTTCATTAATTTTTTTGTCATGTTCCTGCTCTTTTTCCTGATATATCTCATAAAGAGAAGGGAAGCTTATATAATGAACTTCTGATAATCCCTGTTTAGGCCCATTTACAGTATCATTATCCCATGCTTCAAGATAATACTGAATCATATATCCGGGTAATAATTTTTCCGGATTAAGGTCCCATAAATAATCATAAAAAATAGATGTCTTTGTTGTATTAAATTGAGCCAGCAGAACAGTCTTTTCTCCTGTCCGTCCAATTGTAAAATATTTCAATAAAAGCTTTTTTACTCCATAGTCATCTGCTGCGCTTATGGATAAGTTCACTTTCATATCATTTGAAATTTTTTCATTTGTTCCGGGCAGAAGAATATCCACTTTTGGCGGAAAATCCTTATCAATCTCAATATTGTATTTTGCAGGATTTATATTTTTCCCCCCGCCGCTTGTAGTTAACGAAAAAAAATACCTGTCAGGTTTATTGATCTTTATATTTCCGCTAATTTTTGTCGATTCAAATATCCTCATTAAAATATTCTCCTTACCTGAATCAAACATAAGCTTTGCGTCTTTTAAAGGTTTGTCGGAATTAGCTTCTATTTTTACCAAAGTCCCTGGTAATGCTTTAATATCTCCCAAATTATCATTTACTACTCTTGGACTTTGCCCGGTATATGAAGGATAATAATAGGTCTTTTTTATATCACTTATTATGGGTTCCTGTGTAATGCTTATAATGCCCGTCTTTGAACGGAATTGGGAAGCTTCAACATAAAAATAAGTATCCATCTGAACATTTTTAAAAGTATAATCTGTCTGCCCGAAAGATGGGACTGAAATTTTTTCCAGCGCATAAAGAAAATCAGGTTTTACTCCTGTAAAGATGACTGCCTCCTGCGGTATTTTTCCATAAAAAACAATATTTATTGTTATAGAAGAATTTTTATTCACCTGAATTTTTTGAGGCATAATTCGAATCATAGTCCTGTCCTGAAAATATCGATTGGATTTAAATTCATAAAAATTAATCATTGTATTAGCCAATGAATCGGGGAAAAAAGCTGTCCATAAAAGAAAAAATATTAAAAAAACCGTAAAAACATAAAATTTCTTTTTAAGCAAATATGTATCTAAAATTTTAGCCGGATTAATTTTATCCAAAACATTACTGGTATTCAAAAGAAGAGAATGAATTAAATCCTCAGAATAACCATATGTTTTTGTATAAAGATTATAATCCATACAAAATTCAAGACTGCTTACCAGCTGATTATGAGTAAATGGAATTTGACCTTCAATATAAACTGCAAGTTTTCTAAAATTTTTTGTTTTGCTCCATATGCTAAATATTGTTAATATAAAAGAAATAGTATTTAAACTTAAAAGAATCCAAAAAGAATGCTTTTTATAATCAAAGAAAAAATAATCTATAAAAACATATGTCAGAATGGAAATTATTAAAATTGTTCCCTGCTGACATAGTCCTTCAATCAGAATAAGAGACTGCTGATAAAGCCTGAATCGCTTTATCCACCTGTTAATATTCAAATATAAATTTTCTATTATGGCTGACATTATGACAATTCCTGTTTCTTTATAAGCCCCATTTTACATGAAAAATCTTCGGCTTCAAATGAACTTCTGACAAGCG
>JACQWU010000050.1:0-6208 GCA_016209155.1 Candidatus Desantisiibacteriota bacterium
AAAGAAAATACTAAAGAAAGTTTAGGTTATGATCATTCTGATATGCATGATGAATCAACTGTAATTAAATATGTATTAAATAAAATTATTTCCTTTTTACCTCAAGATATTTCACCACCTCAAAATGCTTCAGTAACTATCAATAATGGATATGAGTCAACCAATACAATTGAAGTCACACTTACACTTTCTGCTACTGATGATAAAGGTGTAACTGCCTATTATGCTTCTGAAAATTCTTCTAAACCATCAGCTAATAGTGATGGATGGAAAAATTTTGCTGAGTCAGCATCTTTTATTTTAAGCAGTGGTGAAGGGAATAAAACAGTTTATGTTTGGTTTAAAGATGAAGTGGGAAATATTTCAGAAATTACCAGCGATAGTATTAATTTTGTTCGCTCATTTTTTCTATTTAAAGATAATGCAAAGAATGGATTGCAAAATTGGGTGCCGGAATCCATATGGAATATTGAAGAAAATAATGGAATTACATTCTTTTCTGATAGCCCGGGAAGTAATTATCAAAATCAAAGTAATGTTTCTTTAACTTTAAAAAATTCTATTAATTTAACTACTATGATTAATCCTAAATTAACAATAGTTCATTATTATGAGTTAGAAGAAAATTATGATTATGGTTATATAGAAATTTCAAATGATGGGGTAGAATGGACAGAGTTGTTAAAGGTAACAGGGACTGCCCCATATACAAAAACACGTCATCAATTAAGTTTAAGCAATTACAAAACTTATTCAACTGCTAAAATTAGATTGCGACTATTTTCGGATAGTAATACTACAAACAACGGATGGCATATTTATGAAATTTACATACATGAAAGTGATGATACCCAATCTCCCAGCATAGATAATATAGAAATTAGTAATAATATAAATATAACGAATACTATTTACATTAATGTGAATTTATCCGCCATAGATAATGGATTTATTACAGCTTATCTTATATCTGAGAATCCGGAAGTTCCAGGTTTTGATTCTGATCAGTGGAAATATATAAAGTGGAGTTCTAACATTGAAATAAATACAGCTTTTGCTCTTAGTATGGATGATGGACAAAAAACTATTTATGTCTGGGTAAAAGATGGTTCTAATAATATTTCCAATAGCAAAAATACTAATATATATTTACAAAAAACATTACCTCAAAAAATAGTATTTGTTGGTAAAGATAATGGGAATAAAGATATTTACAGTATGAATCTGGATGGTAGCGATCAGAAAAAACTTACGGATGATATATCAGATGATATATTACCTTGCTTATCTCCTGACAGATCTAAAATTGCTTTTGTTTCAACGCGTTTATCTAATAAGGATATCTACATATTAAATCTTGATTCAACTTGTGTAAGATATACATACAATACATTAGACGATGCAATGCCGGCATGGTCACCTGATGGTAAAAAAATTGTTTTTAGTAGATCATCAGGGCAATATTATCCTGATATTTATACAATTGATTTTGATGGTACTAATGAAAAAAGACTTACTACTACTCAAAATGATTTTTTCCCTCAATGGTCACCTAATAGCGAAAAAATTGCTTTTATTTCTAAAAGAGATGGAGATAATGAAATTTATTTAATGAATAAAGATGGAACAAATCAAATAAATTTAACTAATAATTCTGCTTCTGATCAACTGCCGGTTTGGTCGCCAAATGGTGAAAAAATAGCCTTTGTTTCTGATCGGGATGGTAATAATGAAATTTATTTGATTAATAGTGATAGTACAAATTTAAAAAGATTAACAAATAATAGCGCATCAGATGGAGGATGGTTAAGTTTTTCACCGGATGGGCAGAAAATAGCTTTTGAATCCGATCGAGATGGTAATATAGAAATTTATATTATAGATATAACAGGAGAAAATGAAGTAAATATTACTAATAATACAGCAAATGATACATTCCCTAATTGGACTATTTTGCAAAATAAAATATTTTTCTGTTCTAATCGGGATGGAAATAATCAGCAAATTTATATTATGGATTTAGATGGGAATAATGTTACAAATATTTCCAATAATCAAATGGAAAATTTTCTGCCTTCATATTCTCCTATTACTGAAAAAGGCGGAGGATGTTTTATTACCAAAATTCTCAATCACAATCACGCTTCAAATATGATTAAAATATTGACTAAATTTAGAGATAATTATTTATTCAACAATTTTTTAAGTAAATCATTTGTTTCTTATTATTACAAAATATCTCCACGATTATTAAATTTTATTTTAGAAAAATAAACACCTATTTTGTAAATACCATAAATTAAAAATTTCTTGACAGCTCTATTTTTATATGGTTAAATTAAATCATCGTTTTAATTTTCCTATATATAAATTATTTCAAACTTTCTATTGATTACAAGAAAAAATCGTGGTAATCTATGAATAAAATATTTTCTAAAGGATTAGAAACGCTGGGTTTTGATATAGACGATGATGCTTTTGTTTTAAACAATAGCAACAAAAAATTATCAGATCCGCAACTTGAATTTCATATAAAAAAAGCAGAAAGCTTTCAGGCTACAGCTGTTTATTTGAGAAAACAGCTTAATGGTAGTTATAAGCCTCAGGTTTACTTGTATGACTATACGGGAAAAGGTTTTAATTCAAACGAACTTACTAAAATTCAAAAAAAAATATGGAGCAGTGGTGATGCTCCATTAGCCTGTATATTTTATAGCACCGAAATAAAAATATTAGACTGTACAAAACATATCAAAGATGATAATACCCCTGAATACTTGATCGAAAGCCTCAAATTAGCCGGCAAGACTCATGAATTATATAATAAGCAATTTGCTGTAAAAGTTAAAAGTGGAGTTTTTTGGGAGGAAGAGGAAAATAAAAATAAATTTAAGTTTACCAACTCTGCGTATGATAAATTAATTAACAATATTAGAATTATTATTGGGAGACTCAAAAAAGGGTACAATGATTTACACGATGAGTTAATCAATAAATTAATTATTCAATCAATCTTAATTAAATATTTAGAGGAAAGGATAGACGATAATAACAATAAGCTTTTATCAAATAAATTTTTTAAAAAATATGGTAGAGCAGGCACCTTTAATGATGTGTTGAGAAAAAAGGGAAAAATAGTTGAATTACTAATAGATTTAAATGATAAAGAAATAGGATTTAACGGCAACATATTTTATTGGGATGAAAAAGAAAAATCAGTTCTTAAGGGGCTGGATTTATCTGTCTTAGCAGAGTTGCTTGAAACAAATAGTTCATCAGAATCAGGTCAACTCTATTTGTGGCGATATTTTGAATTCAAATATATTCCGGTAGAGCTTATTAGTAGATTATACGAAGAGTTTTTAGGCAAAGACAAAAGGAGCGAAGGTTTATATTACACGCCGTCTCATTTAGTCCAGTTACTGGTTGATGAAGCCCTTCCATTAAAAAAATTCAAAGAAATAGATTTAGATAATTTCCAAATTTTAGACCCTGCCTGCGGTTCAGGTATTTTTTTAGTAATTGTTTTTAAACGGCTTGTTCAAATATGGCGATTACAGCATAAAATGAATCTGCCTGGATTATCTGACTTAAAAAAACTGTTAAAAAATATTTATGGTATAGACAAAGAAAAGCAGGCAGTACGTTTAGCATCTTTTAGTTTGTGCCTGGCATTATGTAATGAATTAGAGCCTATAAAAATTATTAATGACCTTAAGTTTGATGATTTAAGAGAAACAAACATTATTGAATCTGATTTTTTTATTGAACATAAACTAAAAAACAAAAAATTTGATTTGATTATTGGCAACCCGCCTTTTAATATAGGAGCTCTGAAAAATTACTCAAAATTTTGGGATTACGAAGACGAAAAAGTTAAAATACCTCAAGGACAAATTGCCTTAAAATTTCTTTCTGATTCTTTAAATTATTTACAAGAAAAAGGGCTGCTATGTTTGATAATTAAAGCATCTAGTTTGCTCTATAATCACACATCTGAAAAATATAAACAACTATTGTTTTCAAAACTAAATGTAATTCAGGTTTTAGATTTTACCGCATTAGCTAGCAATAATTCATTATGGGAAAATGGGGCAGATGTGGCTACAGCAGCGATTTTTATTAGAAAGGAAAAACCTGATTTTCATAAAAACATTCTTCATCTAACTTTTAGAAGAACAAAGGCAACCAAAGAAAGAATTGTTTTTGAAATTGACGAATACGATTTACATTTTATTAATAGACAAACGGCTATTGAAAATAAGGTTGTGTGGAAAAACAATTTATTGGGCGGTGGAAGAATAAAGAGTATTGTTGATAAAAATAATATTGAGAGCTTTAAAAAATATTTAGTGAAAAATAATTGCAAAGCAGATGAGGGATTCAAAGTGGGTTCTAATGGGAAATTGAGTCCCAAGTTTATTTATGAAATGCAGACACTACCAACGGATGCAATTGACGAGGATAATGTAGATTTAAGTAAACTGGGAAATGTAAATAAAAGTATTAAATTTGAAAAGATACCAAACAAAGTAGTATTTACTGCCCCTAATATTTTAATTAAAGAGAATATCGGGGTAAAAAGACTACCAATTCACTTAAATAAAAAAGCATCATTCTCATTTCAACATAAAATAGTTGGAATTTCACACTGGGAAAACGATATAATAGTCTTAGCCAAAATTATTAGTTCTTTTGAAAAATACAATGATTTCTACAGATTTTATATTTTTGCTACCAGTGGACAGGTTTTAGTAAATAAAAATACTGCTATATTAAAAACAGACATAATGCAAGTCCCTTTCATCGGGATAGATGACAATATAACTTTTTCAGATTTTGATAATAATATTATTAATGATGTTAATATATTTATGCAAGATTTTATTAGGCATGGCGAAAATTCTGAAGCAGTAAAACAAATCTCAAAAAAAAACTTCAAGCAAATTCTACAAATTCTAAGCCATTATGGCAATGAATTTTCTAAAGTTTTAAATCTAACCTACGAAAACAAAAATAAAAAATTTAGGTTAAGTGATGTTGTTAAACTTGATAATTCATTTATTGCTACGATTTTTAAATACGATAATATTGAATCAAAAGACCCGATTTATCATGAGGATAATTTAGAATTAAATTTAAAAGAATTAAGCAATGAAGAAGTTTCAAAGCATTTAAACATCAACAGAATAATAAAGTTATATTCTCGAAAAGACACTATTATTTTTATTAAACCAAATCAATACAGGTATTGGCTTTCCCTAATTGCTTATAGGGATGCCGATAAATGTTTTTCTGATTTAGCTAAATTGGGATACTAATGATTGCAGAAGAATATCAAAATAGCTATCAACCAAATTCAAGTATTTCAAAAGGATCCACTGTAAAATTAATTATTAAATCCTTTATTGAAACAACTCCAATTTTCAAAGCGCATATTAAAACATTTACGGTCAAAACACTCAACGAAGAAGAACAAACGCAAGAATTTGTTAACATTATGAGAAGAAAAACTCAATATTATCCTTTTCTAATCGGACAGGAGAAAAAAGACCTTTACCATGGCGCAAAAGGAAAACCTGACTTTTATTTTTATAGCAGGGAAGAATCAGAAAGCACTGAATCACTTTTTGATGTTGAAGCTAAACGTTTACCAAGTCCTCCGCCCAAAAGTAGGGAAAAAGAATATGTTATCGGAGATAAAAGTAATGGAGGCATAGAAAGATTTAAAAACGAAAAGCATGGCAAAGGTTTATCGGAATGTGGCATGCTTGGTTTTATCGAGACAGAGGATTCAAATTTTTGGTTAGCAAAAATCAATGAATGGCTTGAAGAATTATCAAAATCTAATGAAAATTGGGTTAAAGATGAAACATTAAAAGAGATTAAAAATAAAATAGTTTACACTTATCTGAATTCTATTGTTCATACAATATCTAAGCGAGATTTAAAATTACATCATTTTTGGATAAAATAGTTTTGAAATTTTTTCGTAAAGGTCATAGCTTATGATGGAATCTGTTAAGGTATATGAGGATGAGTGTGTGGATTTTCTCACAAAAAATCAATACCGGATCATCCAGAAAAAAGATGGATTCCGTTTTTCTCTTGATGCTGTTCTTTTGGCAAGTTTTTGTCAGCTGAAAGATGGAGACAGAATTATTGATCTTGGGACAGGAAGCGCTATTATTCCTCTAAGTATTGTTAA
>JACQWU010000050.1:6221-9114 GCA_016209155.1 Candidatus Desantisiibacteriota bacterium
TAGAAATACTTCCTGATGTCGCTGAAATGGCATCAAGAAGCATAAAGATGAATCAACTTGAATCCCGTATCTCAATTGTAAACGATGATCTTAAAATTGTATTTGAAAAGTATAAGTCAAAGAGTTATGATGTTGTGATATGCAATCCTCCTTATCATGTTAAAGGGTCTGGGAATATAAGCCCGAATCATATTCAGGCTATTGCGCGGTATGAAATTGCATGTACGCTGGAAGATGTTGTTAAAGCCGCAAATTATTTGCTGCAAGATCACGGAAGAATTTTTATGATTTTAAAACCTCAAAGGCTTTTTGAGCTCTTGTGTCTGCTTGAAAAATATAAATTATTTCTACATAAAATAAGATTTGTACATCCCAATTTAAATGAAAAAGCTAATTCTGTGCTTGTTGAAAGTATAAAAAAAGGCAAAAAATCAATGGAA
This sequence comes from Candidatus Desantisiibacteriota bacterium, assembly GCA_016209155.1. Classification (GTDB taxonomy): domain Bacteria; phylum JACRDZ01; class JACRDZ01; order JACRDZ01; family JACRDZ01; genus JACQWU01. The sequence continues at coordinate 6,662 of JACQWU010000050.1, forward strand.
GTAATGATGCCGTTTATTGTTTACGATAATAACGGGGTATATACTAAGGAATTAAATGATATTTATTATCCTAAGGAATAAAAATGTCTGAACTTATAAAAATTAATAAATATAAATGGGAAGTTCCTAAAGATGAAAATATGCGGGTATCCGGTATTATCTTTACGGATGAAAATTTCATCAATCATCTGCATGAGGAAAAAGTAATCGAACAGGTGAAAAATGTAGCTCATCTTCCCGGTATTGTAAATCATTCTATGGCAATGCCGGATGTGCATTGGGGTTACGGATTTCCTATAGGCGGGGTTGCCGCAACAAGCATTGAAACAGGCGTTATTTCACCGGGAGGAGTGGGTTATGATATAAATTGCGGTGTACGGGTAATGAAAACAGCGCTTGATTATAAAAGTATAAAAAGCAGTATCCCTGAGCTGATTAATAAAATTTTCAGTAATATTCCAAGCGGAGTCGGCGGTGAAGGGAAGCTTCGTATTAATAAAAAGGAAGAAGAAAAGGTTCTCATTGAAGGTGCAAAATGGGCAGTGGAAAGAGGCTATGGGCATCTTGATGATTTAAATTTTATTGAAGAAAACGGTATGATGAAAAATGCCGATCCTGATAAAATAAGCGAACATGCTAAAGAGCGCGGCCTGGCACAGATAGGAACTCTTGGTGCAGGGAATCATTTTATTGAAATACAGTATGTCGAGGAAATATATGACACGCTTTGCGCAGCCACTCTCGGAATAAATTTGAACCAGATTATGATAATGGTTCATACCGGTTCACGCGGGTTGGGGTATCAGGTATGTGATGATTATATCCGTGTTATGCAAAAGGCAAGCATAAAGCAGGGTATCTCTCTTCCTGACAGGCAATTATGCTGTGCCTATTTAAGTTCCAAAGAAGGGCAGGATTATTTAAAAGCCATGTCCTGCGCCGCAAATTATGCGTGGGCAAACCGTCAGTGTATAATGCACTGGGTGGAAGAATCTTTTATTGAAGTTCTTAATATTAGTCCTCGTGACCTTAATCTTAAACTTATTTACGATGTATCTCATAATATTGCAAAAATGGAGGATCATATTGTAGACGGGGAAAATGTGCAATTATGCGTGCACCGTAAAGGTGCAACAAGAGCATTCGCACCAATGGACAGCCGTATTCCGGAGGAATACCGCAAGATTTGCTGGACGGCTCATGAGCCGAAAAAGGGCTTTACAAAATACAAATTATTATGATATTGTTAAAAACCTTGAGGAAAAAGATATTTATCTTAAAGTTCGTGAACGTAAAACCATAGGAGAAGAAGCATCCTGCGCATATAAAAATATAAATGAAATCGTTGATATTGTTGAAGGAGCAGGTATCTCAAAAAAAGTAGCAAAATTAAAACCTGTTGGGGTGATTAAAGGATAAATTAAGTAGGGGTTCGATTTATCGAACCCGCTAACGGGCTTGATAAATCAAGCCCCTACAATTCAAAACTAAAGTATTTGTTTTAATCTTCCGTAAAGTATAGAATATATAATATAATACTTGAATAGGAGGTACATTATTTTGATTACAGAATATATTAATGAGATTAAAAAGTCTGAAGAAAAAGGCGCTTCCGGAATAAAAATTGAAGAGCAAAAAACCGTTGAAAAAATAGAAAGTGCTATCAAAAATTCTAATAAATCTATTGAAAATAAACATAATGAAATGAATCTTGAATATGAACGCATGATAAATGAGGAAAAGAAAAAAAATGCGGCGGTTCTGGATGAAAAAAAATTAAAAGCTCAGGAAGAGCGGCTCCTAATGACCAGAGCAATTGAACCTAACATTGAAAAAACAGTATCTTTTTTAGAGAAAAAAATCCGGGAGTTTTATGGCAATAGTTAAAATGAAAAAAGTTTTTATTATGTCATATAAAAACTGGCTGAATTCAATTACTGAAACACTTCAGCAATTGGGAATAATGCAGATCACAAATATTTTCAAAGGATCTGATATACACTCTATGGATTCACACCTGATACCACATTCATCCAATAATGATGAAATTGATTTATCGGTCTTTGTTGATGAAAAAATTCTGGAACTGCAATATTTATTGAATTTCCTTCCTGCTCAGCTTTCTGAAAAAAAAAGTTTTATTGAAGATATGATGGGGAATAAAAATATTGTTAAGCAGGATATTCTAGACAGGGAAATAAATCTTTTTGATTTTAAGGCTTTATTTGAAGAATGCAAAAAAATTGAAACAGAATTAAGTAAATTAGTTAATGAAAAAAATAGTATTTCAAAAACTTTAGAAATTTTATCCCCATGGAAAAATTTATCGGAACGTTTAGAAAATATCCGCAATACACAAACCAGTTTCCTGCTTTTTCTTCGACTCTCTTTACCTCAATTTAAGATAATTCAGGAAGCCATGGAAAAGGAACTGGAAGGGTGTTTTTTATTAG
>JACQWU010000204.1 GCA_016209155.1 Candidatus Desantisiibacteriota bacterium
TTCCTGAGATGGGTGTCCCGGGTTATGTTGGAGTTAAAATGGATAAATATTCCGAGACTCCAATCTCTAAATAAAAGAATAATATGAAAGGAGATATAGGGCAATGAAAAAAATTGAAGCAATAATACGTCCGGAAAAGCTGGATACAGTAAAGCAGGAATTAGAAAAAGTCGGTTATTCAGGAATTATGATTTCAGAGATAGAAGGGCATGGCAAGCAAAAAGGTGTGATGCAGCAATGGAGGGGTGAACAATATAAGGTTGAGTTTTTGCCAAAAATAAAACTGGAAATTATTTCAAAAGATGATGAAGTAAAAAAAATCGTAAATACCATCATTGAAAGTGCAAGAACAGGAGAAGTGGGTGACGGCAAGATATTTGTTTACACAATAAATAATTGCATAAGAATCCGTACAGGTGAAGAAGGAGATGTTGCGATTTAATAGTAGAGACGCAAAATTTTGCGTCTCTACAGGTTCTATGTGATTTCAAAGGAGAATAATATGAGACAAATAGCTATTTATGGAAAAGGCGGAATAGGGAAATCTACAACAACGCAGAATACAGTTGCGGCATTAGCTGAAAAAGGCAAAAAAATTTTAGTTATAGGTTGTGATCCAAAGGCTGATTCAACAAGATTGTTATTGCATGGATTAGTTCAAAAAACCGTACTGGATACACTGCGTGAGGAAGGCGAAGATGTTGAGCTGGATAAAGTCATAAAAAAGGGGTATGGCGATACGCTTTGTGTGGAATCCGGCGGACCGGAACCCGGTGTTGGCTGCGCAGGCAGGGGAATAATTACGGCAATAAATCTTCTTGAAAGTCTGGGCGCGTATACTGAAGATCTTGATTTTGTGTTTTACGATGTATTGGGGGATGTTGTATGCGGAGGATTTGCAACACCCATCCGCGAAGGAAAAGCTAAGGAAATCTATATTGTTGCCTCAGGTGAGATGATGGCTATGTATGCAGCAAACAATATTTGTAAAGGTATTAAAAAATTTACAGCAGGCGGAGCGCGTTTGGGCGGGATTATTTGTAATTCAAGAAAAGTTGATAATGAGCACGAAATGCTGACAGCTTTTGCTGAAAAATTAGGGAGCCAGTTAATTCAGTTTATACCCAGAGATAATATAGTGCAGCGTGCAGAAATAAATAAAAAAACAGTTATTGATTATAATCCGGATGAAAAACAAGCAGACGCCTACAGGGTATTGGCACAAAATATTATTAACAATGAGAAATTTGTTGTCCCAAATCCAATGCAGACTGAAGAACTCGAAGCATTATTAATGGAATTTGGGTTGGTTGGTGTATAAATCGTAGGGGCAGACCTATGTGTCTGCCCAATAAAATACCCAATAAATATAACAAACAAAAAGGGCAGACACGCAGGTCTGCCCCTACAAATAATTAATGAACGGAGGAATAAAAAATGTCAAAAATGGTTATGATTCGTTCAATCGTAAGACCTGAAAAGGTTGATGCGGTTTTAAATGAATTACTCGAAGCAGGATTTCCTGCAGTTACGAAAATAGATGTTGCCGGACGCGGAAAGCAGAGAGGGATTAAGGTAGGCGATATTACATACAACGAACTTCCTAAAGAGCTTTTACTTATGGTTGTTGATGAAAATGATAAAGATTTTATTATCAATACGATAATAAAATACGCCAAAACAGGAGAAGGAACTTTTGGAGATGGCAAAATTTTTATAAGTCCTGTTGATGAAATTTATACAATTAGTAAGGGGATTAAAGAATATCCGCAGTAAGAAAATAGGAGGAAATATAATGAAAGAAATAATGGCAATTATCCGGCAGGATAAAATTAATAAAACCAAAGAAGCTCTCATCAAAGCAAATTTTCCTGCTATGACCGTTCGTAAAGTTCTTGGAAGAGGTGCTAAACCTGCTGAATTTAATTTAATATATGATGCCAGCGGAAAAGCGGCAGGATTTTCAGAGGTTACTCGTTTAATGCCTAAGAGATTAATTACTATAATTGTAAAAGATGAGCAGGTTGAGGAAATAACCCATTCTATAATAAAAACAAGCCAGACCGGGAATATAGGTGACGGTAAAATATTTGTTTTGCCGGTTCAAGATGCTTATAGAGTCAGGGATGGTAAAAAAGGTGATGAGGTGATTTAAATGAGTAAAGATAAATTAAAACTGGATATAGATAAAAATAAAAAAGCACTTGAAGAAATATATAAAGTATATCCTGCAAAAGTTGCTAAAAATCGTAGCGCCCATATTTTACTGAAACAGGAAAAAGAAGGTTTATGCCAGAAGATTGACGCAAATACCAGAACTATTCCGGGTATTATAACAAGCCGCGGATGCTGTTTTGCAGGTTGTAAAGGAGTTGTTTTCGGTCCGATTAAGGATATGGTGCATATTGTACATGGACCTATAGGATGTTCGTATTATACCTGGGGTACACGAAGGAATAAAGCCCCGTATGCAGAAAGAGCTGGGAATTACGATACTTGCTTTAAACTGTGAAGGGTATAAAGGAGTAAGCCAGTCTGCGGGACATCATATAGCAAATAATAAATTATTCAAAGAAGTAATAGGAACAAAAGATAGAGAATATGCAAATCCTTTTACGGTCAATATTCTTGGAGAATATAACATCGGAGGGGACGGCTGGGAAGTTCACAGGATTATGAAAGAAATTGGATATGAAGTGATTTCAGTTTTAACCGGTGATGCCAAATTGGAAGATATCAGACTGGCTCATAATGCAGCAGTGAACCTTGTTCAATGCCATCGTTCTATTAATTACATGGCGGAGATGATGGAGAAAAAATTTGGGATACCATGGATTAAGGTTAATTTTATCGGAGTGGAGAGCACATGCAGGACTTTGAGAAATATAGCAAAATATTTTGGAGATAAAGAATTAATAGAACGTACAGAAGATTTTATAAAAAAGGAAAGAGAACTGATTGATCCTGAAATAAGTAAATATAAAAAAGGAATTCAAGGAAGAACAGCAATGCTCTATGTCGGAGGCTCCCGCAGTCATCATTATCAGGAAATTTTTAAGGAACTTGGAGTGGAGACAATTATGGCAGGGTATGAATTTGCTCATCGTGATGATTATGAAGGAAGAAAAGTTATCCCTGAACTCAAACCAGATGCTGACAGCAAGAATATTGAGGAATTGGAAGTAGAACGTGATGCAGGCAGATATTGCGAACCTGATAAAGATAAAATAAAAAGTTTAAAGAATGTGGGTGTTCCTGTTAATGATTATGAAGGGATGTATCCATCTTCTGCTCAAGGTTCATTGATGATTGATGATCTTAATCATTATGAAACTGAAAAACTTATTGAATTATTAAAACCGGATATTTTTTGTTCGGGTATTAAGGATAAATATGTCATACAGAAAATGGGGATTCCTTCAAAACAATTGCACTCATATGATTATTCAGGACCTTACGCAGGTTTCAAAGGTGCGGTTATTTTTGCTCATGATATTTTCATGGCTTTTGCAAGCCCCGCCTGGCAGTATATAAAACCGCCCTGGGAAATGGAACCAGAAATAGTCGGAAATTTATTACAAAAATGAAGGAGATAAGAAATGTTAGATGCAACACCTAAAAAAATAGCAAACAGAAAAGCACTAAGAATAAATCCGGCAAGGACATGTCAGCCTATCGGCGCGCTTTATGCTTCTTTAGGTATTCATAAATGTCTTCCTCATAGCCATGGTTCACAGGGCTGTGTATCTTTTCATCGCATGCATCTTACACGGCACTTTCGGGACCCGATACTGGCATCAACGAGTTCATTCACCGAAGGGACATCTGTGTTCGGCGGAAATGCTAATCTGGAACAAGCCATAAAAAATATTTTTCATATCTATAATCCGGATATCATTGCTATTCATACTACTTGTTTGTCTGAAACAATCGGTGATGATATCCCCTCAATTTTGAGAAATATCAAAAATGTAATTCCTGATGGAAAATATGTAATGCATGCAAATACACCGAGCTATGCAGGGAGTCATGTGACAGGTTTTGCCAATATGACAACAGCTTTTGTTAAATATTTTGCCGAAAAAGGCAGAACGGATTTCACTAATTATATTAATATTATACCCGGTTTTATGGATCCGGGAGATATAAGGGAAATAAAAAGAATACTTGGTCTTCTAAAAATTCCGTATAATCTTTTTCCTGATATCACAAATGCTGTGGATTCCCCTATGACAGGCAGGTTCGAATTTTATCCTCCGGGAGGGACTAAAATTGATACTTTGAAAGCTGCAGGTTCAGCGGCAGCCACAATATGTCTGGGCTCGTTTTCTTCTCTTCCGGCAGGATTGGAACTAAATACCAAATGCGGAGTTGAGCCTATTTCTCTGGACATGCCCATAGGTATTGAAGCAACTGACAGATTTGTTATGAAGCTCCTCAATTTATCCGGTAAGAAAATTCCGCCATCTGAACTGATCGAGGAACGGGGACGTCTGGTAGATTTAATGACTGATACGTACTTTCAATATCATGGAAAACGTGTGGCTGTATTTGGGGACCCTGATATCGTAATTCCTATGACAGATTTTCTTTTAAGCCTTGGTATGCAGCCTGTTTATTGTCTAACCGGGACCCCGGGAGATAGATTTATACGCGAAATTAAAAGAAAATGTGAAGGAACTGATATCCCTGGATTACAGGTTGAATCAACAGGAGATCTATTTCTTCTTCATCAATGGATTAAGAATGAAAAAGTGGATTTAATTATCGGAAATACCTACGGGAAGTATATTTCAAAAGCTGAGAATATTCCACTTGTTAGATTAGGATTTCCAGTGCTGGACCGGATTGCTTATCCATATTTTGCAAATACAGGATATACCGGAGCAATGCGTTTAATAGAGAAAATCAGCTCAGCTTTACTTGATAAACAGGATACAGTTTCAACTGATGAAGATTTTGAATTGGTAATGTAAAGGATAAAATGAATATTTTAATGGAAAGAGAACATTCTATAAAAAAGAAAACTGACAATTGTGAGCTTTCAATTAATTGTGAAAAGGAAAGTCTTGCAGGATCTGTCAGCCAGCGCGCTTGTGTGTTTTGCGGCGCAAGAGTTGTCTTAAATCCTATTACGGATGCTCTGCATCTTATTCATGGACCGATCGGATGCGCAAGCTATACATGGGATATTCGCGGAAGTCTTTCCAGCGGTTCGGAAATATACCGCACCAGTTATTCAACAGATATGAAAGAAAAGGATGTTATTTTCGGGGGAGAAACAAAATTAAAAAAAGCGCTTAATGAATTAATTCCTAAATTTAAACCTGCCGCTGTGTTTGTATTTTCAACCTGTATAGTCGGTATAATCGGAGATGATATAGAAGCAATCTGCAAGCAGGCAGAAGAAAAATTTAATACATATGTTATTCCTGTTCAATCAGCAGGTTTTGGCGGCAATAAATCAGCCGGATATCGTGCTGCCTGTGATGCTATTTTTAAATTAATCAGTAAAGGTGTCCCTTTTAAAGAACCTGATCAAAAAATTCCGTTAAGCGTTAATATTCTGGGAGACTTTAACCTGGCGGCTGAACTCTGGATTGTTAAAGATTATTTAAAAAGAATAGGTTTTAATGTTGTTGCCACTGTTACCGGTGATGGCAAGACTAAAGATATTCAAAATGTACCGCTTGCAGAACTTAACTTATTGCAATGCAGCGGTTCCATGGGATATCTGGCGAAAAAGCTGCAGCAGGAATTGAATCTTCCCTTTTTAAAGATAAGTTTTTTTGGACAGGAAGATACAATAAATTCATTAAGAAATATTGCTTATTTTTTTAAAGATGAAAGAATAATTAATAATACTGAAAAATTGATAAGGGAAGAGAAGGAAAAGTATATTCCGATGATCGAGCAATATAAAAATGGACTTGAAGGCAAAAGGGTGGGGATTTATGTTGGAGGTGCATTTAAGGCTAAATCATTAATAAAAGCATTTAAAAATCTGGGAATGAAGGTTTTATTTGTAGGAACACAGACCGGGAACAAAGATGATTATGATGAAATATCAAGTTTATGCGATCCGGGAACAATTATTGCGGATGACACAAATCCCGTTGAGCTTGCCAAATATCTTCTTGAACAGGAAGTGGATTTATTGGTTGGCGGTGTAAAAGAAAGATTTCTGGCTCACAAGCTGGGGATTGGTTTCTGTGATCATAATCATGAACGAAAGATACCTCTCTCTGGTTTTCCTGGTGATCTGGAATTTACACGGGAACTTCATTCGTCACTTCAAAGTCCAATATGGAGTATATTAAAAAATGAAAGAAAAAAATTGTACTGCTAATCCATGTTATTTTTGTATGCCGCTGGGTGCTATTTTTGCCGGTTTTGGATTTGAAAAAACAATTACATTAATCCATGGCTCGCAGGGATGCGCCACATATATGCGTCGTCATATGGCACGGCATTTTCATGAACCTGTGGATGCGGCTTCTTCTTCGTTAAATGAAAAAGACGCTATATACGGGGGTGAAGAAAATCTTAAAAAAGCCATAAAAAATGTATATAAACAATATAATCCGCAAATGATTGTTATTGCAAGTACATGTTTATCTGAAACTATCGGGGATAATGTTGATGCAATTGCGGATCAAATTGAAAAAAAAACAGATGAATTTGATATTCCTCTTATAAATGTTTCAACTCCAAGTTTTCAAGGCGGGTATTCTGCCGGTTACTGGAGAACTATAAAAGCAATATTAAAGAAAACATGCGATAAAAGCGTTAAGAATAAATTTTTTATTAACATTATTCCGGGTATTATAACCCCTCAAGATATAAGATATTTAAAAGTAATCGGCGATCTGTGGCAGATCGATTTCCATATACTCGGGGATTATTCACAGACACTTGACGGTGTATGGTCTGAATCTTTTAAACTTTTACCTGATGGGGGAGCACCTATCAGTTTTTTAAAAGAAGCCAGTTCCGCTCTTGCGACCATTGAATTTTCCACAATTAATCCTGAGGAGTATTCTCCGGGTTTATTTCTTCAGCAGGAATTCGGGGTACCGTCGTATAGATTACCATATCCTCAGCAGTTAGGATCAACAGATAAATTTATGAACTTATTAAAAGCTATTACACAGAAAAATATTCCCAAAAGTATTCTTACAACCCGCGGTAGATTACTGGATGCAATGATCGATTCGCATAAAATACTTTTTGGAAAAAAAGCAGTAATTTTTGGTGAAGGCGATTTTGTTTATAGTGCCTGTCAAATCATGGAAGAGTTGGGAGTAGAAGTTGCCGCAATTGTTTATGAAAGTACCAGAGCGCGGGATATCGGGTTTACATTGAAAACAAAAGTACCATTGGTCATTGATAATGGGAGTATGTTCGAATTAGAGGAGTGGCTTGCCGGAAATAGTGTGGATTTATTATTGGGATCGAGTGTCGGGTATTCTCTGTCTCTTAAAATGAATATACCGCTTGTGCGCCGCGGTTTTCCAATACATGATCGTTTTGGCGCCGGAAGGATATTAACAATTATGTATGAAGGCAGTATCTCTCTAATGGATGATATATCTAATGTATTTATGGAAAAAATTAATTCGTCATTTAGAAATGAATTAAAAGAAAGTTATTTGCATTGATTGTAGTGAAAGGACTAAATTATGGAAAATATTTTGTCAACTAATGAAATAACACATCCGTGTTTCTCAATAAATGCAGCTTCAAAATTTGCCCGGCTGCATTTGCCCGTTGCGCCGGAATGTAATATAAAATGTGCGTATTGTAACCGTAAATTTGATTGTGCAAACGAAAATAGGCCAGGAGTAACAAGCTCAGTCCTCACACCGGAAGAAGCACTCGAAAGATTTAAAATTGCAACGGAAAAAATTCCAGATATAAAAATTGTCGGGATTGCAGGCCCGGGAGATCCACTGGCAAATAGCGGCAGTGTTTTTAAAACTTTCAGATTGATTCGGAAATATGATGATAAAATAAATTTTTGTATTTCAACAAATGGAGTTGAGCTTAAGAAATATGCGGATGAAATTAAAAGTATAGGAATAAAATATATTACTGTTACTGTAAATTCCAGAAAAATTGAGGTTGCCAGAACATTATATAAATGGGCAAAAGACGGT
>JACQWU010000143.1 GCA_016209155.1 Candidatus Desantisiibacteriota bacterium
GAATTTGTTTAAGGCGTACAGGAAGCTATTAGATTAAGACGACCGCTGCGATAGGACGAGGGACGCTTGAAACTGAGGGACGAGGTACGACCATTCGTTTTACTCGCTGGGACGAGGGACGATTTTTTAAACGTGGGAAGAGGGAAGAGGGAAGAAAAAGATTAATGATAAAAAAAATGGATATTGATATTAGAAAAGAGATAGAAGATTTTAAAAGGCTTGATAGATTTGATTGGTTGATTGTATTGGCTATGGTAATAATGTTTTCCCCAACATTTTATAGATTAGCGACTTTAGGTTGGAAATCAGCAGATTATACACATGCCTATTTTATTTTTCCGATCACATTATGGTTGATATTTAGGAAAAGACAGGAGCTGGTTAAAACCGAAGAAGTCAATAAAGTAGGATTTATAATTATTATAGTTGCATCATTTTTATATTTATTTTCATCATTAAATGAATTTATGTTTCTGGAGGCTTTCTCTTTTGTCGTTATGATGTATGCTGTATTTAAGCTGAAATTGACAGAAGACTCATTTAAAAAGATACTATTTCCTCTTGCGTATCTCTTATTCCTTATTCCTCCTCCTGGGCTGGCTATTGATATGGCAACATTACCTTTAAAAAAAATAAGCACTTACGGTAGTTATGGATTACTAAAGTTATTTCATTTGCCCGTAGAAGTGTACGGTGTTATATTAAAAGTTAAAGATCACGAACTTTTTATTTCTGATGCATGCAGTGGTTTTAGATCAATAGTTACTTTACTTGCTTTGGGTGCAGTGTATGCATATTTTCAAGACATCTCTTTGAAAAAAAAGTGGATAATATTTTTGTCTGTTATACCATTAGGTATTTTAGGAAATATATTAAGAATAACTCTTACAGGGATTATTTCATATTTTGTTGGGATGAAATATGCTGAAGGATTCTTCCATGATTTTTCAGGAGCAGTGCTTTTTATTTTTACTACTTTTGGGCTTATTGGATTAACAGAATTGATAACAAAAAAAACACATGAAAATTAATAAATCAAATATAAGAGATATGACATTAGTTATTTTAATACTTGCTGTAACCCTTTATGTATTTTCTAATCCTATTAATAAACAATCCGCACAAGAAAAAATTAATTTAACAGAAGCTATCCCCCCTTTTTTTAAAGATTGGAGGAGTAAGACTTATGATATGTCTGATTATAATGATCAATGGCAGTCAATAAACGAAATTCTTGTGAGGACTTATTCTAAAAATGGAATTTCTTCAAGCTCGGAATCAGGATTAATTAGATTGAATTTTATATTAGAATATAGCAGTGATTTAAGGAAAAATTTTAGTTTTCATTTTCCTGAAAATTGTCATAGAGCTTCAGGGAATGAGGTGGATTTTTTTGAACCATTAGAAATAAAACTTACTACAAATAAAAGTATTAAAGCTAAATGCTTGTATATAAAAGGGATGGAAAATTCAACAGAAAAAAATGATAAAGTAGTGGTTTATTGGTTAGCTATTGATAACAAACAATATTATCAAACATTTTATATAAAACTAAATCAGATGTTAGCCGGTCTTTTAAAGAAATCGAATAGAGGATTTTTAATAAGATTTGATTATTATGATGGGTTAGAATATAAAGAAGAAAATATCAAAAAAGCAAAAGAAGTAATTTCTTTTTTTATCAAAGATTTGTATAATACTTTAGATGATGAAAAGCGCAAAGCTTTATTTGGAGTGGAATCTATTTGAGATTAAGAATCTCATGGCTCTTGGCTTATAGATTAAGATGGCCGCTTCGCTTGGACAATGGATGAGTTAAGAAGTTGTTGAGCGTCAATACCTAAGGAGCGTTGTTATGAATGAATTGGAAATTCAAAATTTTTGGAACCAACATCCCTGTGGGGACCTGCAAGTTGGTGGACTCCAACAGCGGGGGGGGGATTACGAGGCATTCTTCATCGATTACGACCGTTTCCGATACCGCAAGGAAGCACATATCCTTAAATGTCTGGATGATATCGACTTCAAGGGAAAGCAAGTTCTTGAAATAGGATTAGGACAGGGGGCTGATTCAGAGCAAATCATAAAGCGCGGTGCTATTTGGTCCGGGCTTGACCTTACTCCCGAATCGGTTGCCAGGATACAAACACGTCTTTCCTTGCGCCAGCTTCCTCATCAATCAGTCAAGCAAGGAAGCGTCCTTCATATTCCTTACGACGATAGGAGCTTCGATATCGTATTTAGTCATGGCGTTCTGCACCATGTACCCAATATTTTGGCAGCTCAACGCGAAATCCACCGCGTTTTGAAGCCAGATGGAGAGTTGATCGTGATGCTCTATGCGCGGTGGTCACTGAATTATATGATTTCGATCGGCATTTTGCGGCGACTTGGTCTGCTTGCGCTTCATCTCACCAATCGTGATCCTGGCAGCATATACGGACAGCATCTTGCCAATGCACGTGCGATGGGGCTTTTGTCCTATCTTGACATGGCTAATTTCATTCACAAGAACACAGATGGGCCGTTAAACCCCTATTCGAAAGTTTATGATTTGCAGACGGTCAAGGAAGACTTCCCCGATTTCAAGGTTGTTCGCTTGTACAAGCGGTTTATGCATGCACCCCTGCTTCCAGTGCATTGGCAAACACTTGAACGCGTACTTGGATGGCATTTGTGGGTTCATATGCGACCGACCTAAGAATAACACATTGTTCAGGAGATTAATTCTAGGAGGCTGTCCGAGAATAGAACAAACAATAATTGTCTAAAAAACTAAAAAATTAATTGACATTATATGATGTTTATTGTAAAATAGTGGAAACAAAGAATAAAGGAGTCCAATATGCCTATTCCTTTTAAAAAAAGTCTCACGAATGTTATCTATATAAAGATATATTTCAACAGATAGACACTGTCAGTGTGGAAAATAAATATAGCAGAAAAGGACAAAATGCTTATCATCCTAAATTAATTATCTCAATCCTTGTTTATTCATACAGCCATGGAATTTTCTCATCAAGAGAAATAGAGAAAAGCTGTAATGAAGATTTATCCTTTATGTATATAGCCGAAATGAATTGTCCAAATTTTCGAGTTTTAAGCGATTTTAGAAAAAATAACACCAAGTTTTTTCATGAATGTTTCAAGCAAAGTGTGCTGTTGGCCATGGAATTAGGGCTTGCATCATTAGGGCATGTAAGCTTAGACGGCTCAAAATTTAAAGCCACAACATCAAAACATAAAGCCATGAGTTACAAACGACTCAAAGAAAAAGAAAAAGAACTGATGTCGGAAATAGATACTTTAATAGAAAAAGCAACCAGGTGCGATGAAGAGGAAGACAAAGAGTATAAGGGAAAAACTGGCTATGAAATTCCTGAAGATTTAAAGCACAAAAAAGAAAGATTAGTTAAAATACAAGCCGCAAAAGAAGCTCTGCAAAAACGAGAAGAAGAACTTCATCCCGGAGGAAGAATTGACGATGCAAAACAAATAAGCTTTGCTGATAAGGAAGCTCGAATCATGGGCAAAAAAGGTGACTTTGATTATCGGTATAATGGACAGATATGCGTTAATGAGGACAACCAGATAATAGTTGCGCAGCATTTAAGCCAGAATGCAAACGACAAGCAGGAGATGAGCCCTGCAATAAATATTATACAGGAAACAACAGGGACACTTCCTTCCAAAATGAGCAGTGATAACGGATATATGTCGGGAGATAATATTCAGGCACTGGAAGACAGCGGTATTGATGCGTTTATTGCGACTGATAAAAGCGAGAAAACAAATAAAATACTAGTAGCCGAATCAGACCGCAAAATTGAAAAATCTGATTTTGAGTATAACGAAAAAGAAGACAGCTTCAGTTGTCCCGAAGGGCAGATATTACCATTGAAATGTGAAACAAAAGATGGGAAAAAGATTTATCAGGGCTCATTTGATATTTGTGGATGTTGTGAGTACAAAACCAGATGCTGTAAATCAGATAAAGGATCAGCCCGAACAATATGTACGGATGACAAAGAGCCTTTACGGCAAAAAATGAAAAAGAAAATGGAAAAAGAAAGTTCGAAAGAAATATACGGACGGCGAAAAGTAATAGTTGAACCGGTGTTTGGGCAGATTAAAAATAACGGGTTTCGAGGATTAAGTGTCAGAGGATTTAAAAGAGCAGGTGGTGAATTTTCGCTTGTGTGTACGGCACATAACATCAAAAAGATAATGAAAGCTATTTTAAAGGGAGTAGTATGTTCGGAATCATGGGATTTAGTACCAATCTCAGCTTAACAAAGGTTTAGTGAATGAATTTGCATAAAAAATACATTTAATAATGAAAGAATTTAATTATACAGCAAAAATAATTCAATCACAAATTATTTTTATTCGAATGCGATTAAATAAATTTTAGGTTGTTGATTTTGTATCCTTTATTCTCGGACAGCCTCCTAATAAGTTCGGGAAATTTGATTTTGTCCTGATAGATGGCAGGGCGAGAAAATATTGTTTAATTAAAGCATATGAACTTGTTAAAGATAAGGGAATAGTAGTCCTTCATGATGCAAATAGAGTATATTACCATGAAGAAATGAAAGGATATAAATATCAAATTTTGTTTAAAGGGTATTATAAAGATGCTGGCGGTTTATGGATCGGGAGTAAGGGTATTAATATAGAAGATATCTTGAATCTCAATAAATATATTAAATTGCAACAATTCAAAAATAGTCTGAAAAATATCGAGAATATTTTTAGGGTAAAATTATTCTTACAACGATAAAAGAAAAAACTGTAACATATATGGAATGGCTCATTTTGTAAATATTGTGTATGGGGTAAAATTATTTGAGATGAGTACGGAGCTCCTAGTCACTATCAAGCACTCCAATATCTCATAGAGGAGAAATACGGGAATAAAATAGGTATTGTATTTAGGGAATTTTCTATTATATATAAAATATTTAAATCCATTGTCAAATTAGATACAGAGCTTTTAAAAAAACAAGCTATAAATATATATACGTTGATATATTTGTTATTAACGAGAAATCAAATTGTAGTTTTAGGTATAGCTCCATATGATTATCGTTTGTTGTTTTTAAGCTTTCTGCTGAGAAAACACACTGTTTTTTACCATACTTCGTGGCCCTATTGGGATTATTCTTTTTACCCTAAAAGATTTTTAGCTAATACGTCATTCATAAGAAAAACCTGGAAAAAATTTATTGAAAATAAAATTAAGGGCATTTTTTGTGTAACAAAACCATGTTACCAGAGTTTAATAGAAAATTATAATATACATGTTAAATCTGTAATTGTTTCGCATGCGTATGATAAAAAAATCTATTATTGTTTAGATAATTATTCCAGGAATTTTCAAAAAATAAGGGTTATTTATGTTGGTAGATTAATAAATAAAAAAGGAATTAATAAAATTCTTGACCTAATTTCCCAGTTACCGGAAGATAAATTTAAATTTGGTTTTGTAGGAAATGGTCTATTGAAAAATAAATTGAAAGTGACATCAAAAAAACAAAATAATGTGAATTATTATGGATATATTAGCAACCAACACTTACTAGCGTATCATATGAGAAGAAGCGATATTATTATTTTACCTTCTATTAAAACAGGTAAATGGGAAGAGTTATTTGGAATGGTAATTATAGAAGCTATGGCATGCGGATTGATTGTTCTTTCAACCGATCACTGTGGTCCTCGAGAAATTATTAAACATGGAATCAATGGTTTTATATATGGGGAAAGTTCTTTTGTTATTAATGCCAAAGAAATGCTTTTGAAGCTATATAAGGAGAGGGAGTATTTGCTAAGTATGAGAGAAAATGCAATTGCTTCTTCAAAATATTATATGGACATTAATTTATCAAAACAATGGGATATATTGCTAAATGAATATCTTATGGTGTAATTATGAATGTTATTAAATTATTACTAGTGCTCTCAATTAGTTACATTAGTGCAATATTAATTATATATAGCCCAACTATTATTATACTGGGCTTATTTTTCTTTATATTAAGTATCTATTTATATTATAAAAATTTTGAGGGTTTTTTACTTTTTGTTTTACTATTATGTTTTGATTTTGCAAATTTATTTCCAACAATAGGACAGTTCCATACTTATGATTTACTTTTTCCTTTATTGTTTTTATCTTTAGGAGAAATAATAATTTCGAAAAAGAAGAAGAGTAATTTTTGTTATGATGATTTGAAGCATTTCAATTTTTTCGCAGGGATGTTTTCGGTGTTTGTGGTTTTAGCAATTTTGGGTATATTTATAGCTTATTTAAATGAAAATCAACCATTGATTTATGGGTTAAGAGGAGCCAGAAGATATTTTTTTATATTGTTTTATTTTGTTGTTAAATTTAATAGTTTAAACATAAATAAACTTAAAAATTACGTGATAAACTTTTCGTTGTTGCTATGTTTGCTAAATTTAATGCAATATTTTTTGTATAATAAAATAAATATATTTTATATCGAAGCTGGTATGCGTGCAGGAACATTGCGATTCTTCGGTGGATATCCCATAGTTGTTTTAGGTATATTTTTTATTTTTGCAAAGTTTATTAGATATAGAAAGATCAAAGATTTACTTATTTTTTTAGTATTATTCATAATTTCTTCATCACTAATAAAGGCGAGAATGATAATGTTTGGGATTTTGATTGCCGTGGTGATGATTTCATTCAGAACCAGAATAATTAATATTAGAAATATTTTGTTTTTTTTTATTTCAGCTATTTTAATTTTATTTATGTATTTTGGTATTTTACAGAACCAATATCAATATAAAGATTATATGTATTATAAAATAATTTATGAAACTAAAAATGAAATAAAATACTCAGAAGGTAATTGGTTAGTTAGACTTAAAGAATATAATTACTTTCTAAAATATTGGATGGAGAATCCACTGTTTGGTCGAGGAATTTATACATCGACGTATTCAGAAAGTATTGAGACACAAGGAATAGCATTCGGATACTATTTGTCTGATTTGGGCTGGTTTTCTATATTATATGAATTTGGATTAATAGGATTATTTTGGGCAATTGTATTGATAGTTTATATTCTAAAGCGAGTTTATATATATCAATATTATGAAATGGAGATATATGTCTATTTCGTCATTTCGACATTGGTGACAATGAATTTCTTTTTGTTATCTCATACTGTTTTAGTGCCAGCTTTTTTTGCGAGTATGTTTTACAATTACACACTCACATTTCAAAAAAGTAATATTACTTATGCTTAGTATAATTATTGTAAATTATAAAACTTCCGGAGAAATTGATTTTTGCTTAAAATCAATTATGAGATTTGAGCCGCATTATCGAGATTATGAATTTATTATTATAGATAATAATTCGAATGATTCTGAGCTTAAGAATTTGAAAGAAAAATATCCATTTGTTAAAATTATTTATGCTCCGCGAAATGGTGGTTTTGCCTATGGAAATAACTTAGGGATAAAAGCATCTCAAGGAGAATATATTTTGTTATTAAATCCGGATACTTATATTGAAAATAATAGTATTGAGAAGTTGTACGTTAAATTAAAAAATAGTAAAGATATTTTTTTCGCAGGGCCACAGTTACTAAACCCGGATAGAAGCATTCAATCGTATTCTGGCCCTAAATCATATTTAACGTTATGGAGATTATTTTGTGAGAGGTTATACTTACCAAGAATTTTCAAAAGAGTTCATATATTTAGAAATATTTTATGTATTTTGAAGAGTCTGATTATTGTTTACAGGCTGTTAGAAAAGGAATAAAAATGTTATACTATCCCGAAAGTAAAGTGTTCCATCTTGGAGGATTAATTAAAGAGGATAATTGGGACACTTATGTAATAAATTATGTAAGTTCATTTAAATATTATTTTCGAAAGAATTTTGGTTTTTTTTCTTGTTATATCGCCATATATTTACATTTTTTAGGATCTTTTCTCAGGGTATGCGGTTTGCTACTCAAGGGGGATAAGAAATATAGATTTCATTTATTAAATATTGTATATTTATTCAGAAAATTAAAAATTAGATAATAATTTCGAGGTTGATTATACTTTTTTCAATTTAACGTAAAAAAAGAGGCCGATATTAATAATAGAAACCAATTGTAGAATTAGTAGTAATTTATGTTAAGATAAATTTATTTAATATTCATTCTATTAAATTTGGTATTAATTCAGCGATTAAGAAGTATCTTTAGTAAATTAAAATTAATACTAACATTAAGGAGCTGCAGAAATAAAATAAAGAAGTAGAAAATTTATAGGAAGGAATTTTTTAATAATGAAAATTTATTTGTTTATTGTTATTACTTTGATATTTTTTGGTAGTATTGTTTTTGCCTCAGATTACTATATTGATGCACGAAATGGTAATGATTCTAAAAACGGTTTATCAAAAGCAAATGCATGGCAAACATGGGATAAATTAAGAGTACAAACTTATACTATAGGAGATACTATCAGTTTTAAATGTGGTGAACAATGGGATATCCCTTACAATAACTATTGGACATTTGATGATTCAGGTACTGTAAACAATTATATTGAGATTACGAGCTATGGAACAGGGCCTAAACCTATATGGAATGCAGTAGAATCTATTTCAGGTAGCTGGAGTGATAAAGGATGGAATATTTGGAAAAGGAAATTGAACGGAAGAGTTGAAAGATGTATATTAGGTGATATAGAATCTGTTGAAGCTGATAATGTTGAAGATATTGATGGAATATCAAAATATTGGTATGGAGATGATTCATGTTTATATGTATATTCTAAAAGTAATCCAGATATTGTATATTCTCAGGTAAAGGTTGTTAGAATTGGCTGGTGCATTTTATTTCAGAATGCGAATTATGTTAAATTGAATAATATTGAATTGCGGGGGGGGAGTGTTGATACCATAAGATTAAGAAATAATTGTTCATATATATCAATTGAAAACTGTATTATTACTTATTCAGGGAAATCTGGGATAATGGGAATGGTTGAAGAAGGTAGTGGAAATACGCTTACTAATGTTGTTATTAAAAACAATTTTATTAGTGGTGAACAAGATCTTGTGAATAAGACGATACGAGGAATAAATGAGGATGGGATATCAATGTGGCGTGCTTGTAGTGATTGGCATATTATAGGAAATACTATAAAGAATTATTCTCATTCTGGGATATCTATTCAGACATATACATCAAGTGAAAGTGGTAGTAATAATAATATTATTGAAGATAATACATTTACTGCAGGTAATTCTCCTTATTTTAGGGCATTCGATTTTCATGGTCCTGAAGGGAAATGTATGAGAATCTTCTTATGCATATAAAAATGTTATTAAAAATAATATAATTTATAATGCAGGACAAAGCTCTATTAAAGACATGAATATTTGTGTTTCTATTGAGAGTACGGTAACTGGTTCTAACATAATAAAAAACAATTGTTTCTATAATACATATAGTTCTGATGTTATAAATTATAAAGGTAAAATGTATACAGTAGGTGATGCAAATGGGAAGCTCATCGATTTCAAAAACAATATAGGTTCTAATCCTTTATTTTATAAAGACCAGTATACCATACAATCAGATTCGCCATGCAAGGACACAGGAGAAACATTGCCAGATGTAACAGAAGATTACCGTAAACTAAAACGTCCGCAAGATAGTGATTATGATATGGGAGCTATGGAATATGGCGGTGTAATGAAATAGGATGTAC
>JACQWU010000144.1 GCA_016209155.1 Candidatus Desantisiibacteriota bacterium
AAAAATCAAAAGTAGAATCAAAAATTACTTCCAAAGTTGATATGAATATTTCCGGTATTATGATAAAGGAAAAATGGTTTGATAAAAATAAAAAGGTGTTTTATTCTTTGGCTGTTTTAGACAGGAATATTGCTTGTGAAAAATTAAAACAGCAAATTGATAACGAAATAAATGTGATTACAGAACTTTGTACTAAGGCTGAAGAATATAAAAAAAATAAAAAATTAGTTAATGCTTTAAGTAATTACAAAACTGCATATATCAAAAGAGAAAACCTTGATCCTGTTATACATAGATATAATGTTTTAAATAGTGAAATTGATAAAGCAGGTGATAAGCTTCATCTTTTATCTTTATCAGAAATAAAAAATAAAATAGATGAAATATCGTCCGGAATAGGAATTGCCGCGGTTGATGGGGATAATCTCACAGTGGGAAAGCAATTTTCTATGGATGAAGGGCTTGTTAATCTTTCCGAACAAATTATATCTAAGATATTTGAAAAAGGTGTGATAAAAATTGCTGTTTTTGATTTTGTTGAAGCAAATTCCGGTAAAAGATTAAAATTAAGTAATATTATTGAATCGGAACTACGAACAATACTTGGGAAAGCAGAAGATATTGTAATAGTTGATTCAGATAATTCACAAATACAGGATTTAAAAGAGAAGGCAAAATCATTAAATGCACAAATGTATCTAACAGGGCTTTATTGGGTAAATAATAATTCTTTGAAAATAAATGCAAAATTAGTTGATATAGATTCAGGAACATTGATTGCGACAGGAAGAGTAAATATTGAAAATAATAATTTCAAAGCAGGTGATTTTGAAGCAATTGAAAAGGCAGAAAAATCTAATTTAACTTATGATTTTGCGGTGGATAAAATGTATTTTGCTAAACGAGAGGAAAAAACTTCTGATCTCAACATAAAAGTATGGACAGATAAAAAAGAATATAAAATCGGCGACCCGCTTACAATATATTTTAAATCAAATAAAAATTGTTATGTAACTCTATTTGATATCGGGACAAGCGGTAAAATTAATATTTTATTCCCAAATTCATTTTATAAGGATAATGTTATAAATGCTGATGTAACGTATTCTATTCCGGGAGATTTTTTAGGATTTAAGATTGAACTCCTGGGACCGGCAGGGATTGAAAGAATTAAAATTGCGGCAACGATTGATAAATTTGCATTTAAGAGTATTGATTCCGGTGAAAATATTTTAAAAGAGTTAAATGCGCTTTCATCAAAAAATTGGGTAGAAGATAATGTGGAAATCAGGATATTTGAAAATGAAGAAGCGCAAAAAACGCGAACAACAAGAGGTTTTAGTAAAAAAATAAAACAGGATAAACCGGAATCACCGATAGATATTATTGGAACACCGGGGGTTAAGCCATAGTAGGGGCCGGATTTATCCGGCCCGTTTAATGGATTTGATGAATCAAAATCAAAAAACGCGGGTTTGATGAATCAAACCCCTACAGAGGTAGGGGTTCGATTTATCGAACCCGTTAAATAATTAGGGGTTTCATTATGTATGCTAAAAAAATGCAAATATATATTGGGATTGGGATAATTTGCTCTATCCTTACCATCATTTTCACATCACTTTTTTCCGATGTTTTTAATGATTGGGAATTAAAAACTTATGATTACCGGATGAAGCTGCGGAGTGAAATAAAAGTTTCTCCGGATATTATTCTTGTGGATATAGATGATCGAAGTATTAATGCTATCGGCAGATGGCCGTGGGATCGCACGATACATGCTAAAATAATTGATAAGCTTACGGGAAGCGGCGCTAAAATTATTGCTTATGATATTTTTTTTAATGCGTCAACTGATAAAAAATCTGATAACTTGCTTGCTGAAGCAAGTAAAAAAGCAAATAGAGTATATTATCCGGTTGGTTTTGATTTTTCTGAAGTTACCGGTGTAAATAAGAATGATGAAATATCTTATGTGGAAAAATTGGGGCAATATAGTTTTGGGAAATTTATTGGTGATACTAATGATTTATTATCTGTAAATAGAGCGATATTGCCTATCGAAGAAATTTTAAAAGCTTCAAAAGGTGTCGGGCATATATCATCGAATAAAGATATTGACGGAAAAATTAGAAGGGTTCCATTAATTGTAAAAGTGGATGATATGCTTTTCCCATCATTTGGGCTTGCAAGTTTATTGGATTACCTGGATGTTTCGAGAGATAATATTGTTATAAAATTGGGGGAAAGTATAACTTTAAAATCTGCGGTTGTAAATAAAATAGCGGGCTCGATGAATCGAGCCCCTACATTAGAATCCCGTGCGGCATTAAATGCCAATGAAAAAATTGTAGGGGTTCGATTCATCGAACCCGTGTTTGGATCAAATCAAGTAAACGACAAAAATAGAAAAGATATTGTTATACCGATTGATAATAAAGGGATGATGCTTATTAATTATGCAGGACAATGGAATAAAACCTATAAACATTATTCATTTAAAAATTTGTTAGATAATGAACTGCAAAATGATGTTTTTAAAGACAAATTTGTAATTGTAAGCAATGCCGCCTCAGGATTTGATTTAAAACAAGTACCTCTTCAAAATAGCTATCCGGGAGGCGGAATACATGCAAATATTATTAATACAATCTTAACAGAAAATTTTCTTATTGAACCAAATTCAGCTGTAAAAATCATAATTATTGTATTGCTTGGAATAATAGGCGCATTAAGCGGTGTATTCACAAGGTGGGAGCTGAAAATAGCTGTAAATTTTATTATTTTATTTATTTATTTTACTACTGTTTATTATTTATTCAAACTCAATGGAATCGTATTAAATGTTTTATCCCCGACAATGGCATGTATATTCGGCGCTGTAAGTGTGTCTTTTTATGAAACACAATTTGAAAAAAGAAATGCAGTAAGATTAAATACGGAAAATCAAAAATTAGAAGAAGAACTGCTGAAGATTACTACGCAACTTAATGAAAAAGAGAATGAAATAATAAAAATACAAAAAGAACTTTCAATTCAATCCACATCTGTTCCACAATTAAATGAAAAAAGAGATGAAAAAGAGGAACTTGAAATTAAAAAAATTACTATTTTAAAAAAACTAACACCATCGCAATTTGAAGAATTAAGAAAAGAAGCAGAAAATTTACATATAATAACAAAAGATAGAAACTTACTTGAAGCATTTGATATGGCAAAGAGAGTCGCGCCCTTTGATCATACTGTATTAATTTTAGGTGAAACAGGTACAGGAAAAGAATTATTCGCCAATGCATTACATGCAATGAGCAAGAGGAAAAAACAAAAATTTGCTGTTGTTGAATGTTCTTCTATTAACCTGTCACTTGCGGAAAGTGAATTTTTTGGTTATAAAAAAGGATCATTTACAGGAGCCGTCAGCGATAAAGCAGGATTATTTAAGGAAGCAAATAACGGCACGATATTTTTGGATGAAATAGGTGAGCTTCCTTGTGATGTTCATCCAAAACTTCTTAGAGTATTACAAAATCGTCAAATAAGACCTGTTGGCAGTAATGAACTAATTGATATTAATGTAAGAGTAATAGCAGCAGGAGATAAGGATATTGCAAGCGCGGTAAATAATAAAATGTTTAATACAGCGCTTTTTGCACGATTAAATAGATATCCTATTGTTTTACCGGCATTAAGAGAAAGAAAAGGCGATATCCCGGATTTAGCCGCTGAATTTATTAGAAGACACAAAGAAAAGAAAAATATTCTGGGAATATCAAAAGACGGGATAGAAGAATTGATGAAATACAATTGGCCAAATAATATACGGCAATTAGAAAATATTATTATAAGAACTATTATAAATGCAAATAATGATTATATTCAATTAGATGATGTTAAATATGCAATGGAACAGGACATTTATAAAAATAATAGCGGGCAAGTGACAAATGTAAAAATACCGGAAGAAAGTTCAGAATGTATTGGAAATGATTATCAAAAAAGGTTAATTGAAGAATTACGAAAAACCAATTTCAATATAAAAGAAACAGCAGAAATATTAAATATGGGACGAAATACTGTAACCGATAACTTTAAAGGTATATGTTTTAAAAATCTTGCAGAAAATAATGGTGATATTAAAAAAACCGCGAATTTAATTGCCGGTCACCCGGATTCATCTGAGAAGCTTGAAAAAAAGATTGCTGAATATTATGAAAATCTTATTTCTAATGTTAATCAATGTGAGAATGTTGACATAGCCAAACAAAAGGTAAGATTAATTTATAAAAATATTCCCAAAGAATATTTTTGTTATATTGATGTTTTAATTGAAAAATATTTCAAATTGTAGGGGGCGGATTCATCCGGCCCGGTTTCGGGCTTAATAAATTCAATCAAAAACGGGTTCGATGAATCGAACCCCTACAAATTTATTTTGAAACTATACCGCTTTTCCCCTCTTTTTTCGCTTCACTTGCCGCTTCCTCTGCCTGGTTTATAATAGTGTCAATATTTAAAACTGTGCTGTCAAAAGTTTTTATCCCTATACTGACGGTAAATTGAATTTCTTTATTTTTATATTTAACATGGGCTTTTGATATTTTATTCCTTAAACGCGTGGCAAATTCAAATGAACCTGTTTTATCTGTGATATCAATTTTGCGTTTATTATGAAGACATATTTGTGATGTCATTTTTAATACTTCATTACCGGCGGTATGACCATAGATATCATTAATTTTATTGTGTGAGTCTATATCAAAAATCAATACAGAAAAAATAGTTTTATATCTTATTGCCCGATAAAATTCCTTTTGTGCTAATTCTAAAAAATGCTGTGTATTTAATGCCTGTGTCAGTTCATCGGTTACAGTAAGTGTCTCAACTTTTTGTTCCGCAGTATCCAATCTGTAAATCAATTTAATAATAAAAGCGATTAAAAACGGCGCAATTATGCCCGGAGCAATTATTGATGTAACTATTGTAATAGCATGTATTGATTTATAAATTATTTCATCTATTAAAATTGCAAGAAGCACTGATATGATTATTGCAATGATAGTATTAATTATTATCATTTTTATTGTGCCAATGCTTTTTATTAATTTTGTATTCATTGATTTATCACTCTTTCTTAATAATTCTGGATACAATACTATTTATATTAATATTGTATTTATCGCGTAAAATTTCAGGATGACCATGTTCTATAAATTTGTCCGGTAATCCTATGCGGATTATTTTAACCTGTGATAACATGTTTTCCTGCTCAAGAAATTCGATAATTGCACTGCCGAAACCTCCAGACAGCACATTTTCCTCAATGGTTATAAAACATGGAATATCCCGGGCAAGTTTTTTGAGCAAATCAGTATCAAGAGGCTTAACAAATCTGGTATTAATTACTGTGGCAGATATATTATGTTTTTCTTTGAGCACTGTGGCAGTTTCCTCTGCTATTCGCACTGTAAATCCAAAACCGAATATCGCCATATCTTTTCCTTCCTTTAAAACCTCACTTTTCCCTATCGGCAGAATTTTTAATTCTTCATCCATATTTACTCCCAGTACTTCAGCGCGCGGATAGCGTATACAAACCGGGTGTTCATTATATTCTATCGCTGTTTTGAGCATATGACGCAATTCGTTCTCATCTTTTGGAGACATGATCACCAGATTCGGAATCAGCCGGAGGTAAGAAATATCAAAAATACCCTGATGTGTTTTTCCGTCCTGCCCAACTATTCCGCTTCTATCTATTGCAAAAATTACAGGTAAATTTTGAATGCATACATCATGTATTATCTGATCAAACGCTCTCTGCAAAAAAGTCGAATAAATGGCGACAACAGGCTTAAGCCCCTGTTTGCACATGCCTGCCGCCATAGTCACAGCATGCTGTTCGGCTATTCCAACATCAAAAAAGCGGTCTGGATATGTGTTTGCAAAATCCTGCAGCCCTGTGCCATCAGGCATTGCGGCTGTAATAGCTACAAGATTATTATATTTTTTACCAAGCTGAGTAATCGTACTGCTGAATATTTTTGTATATGAAGGACGTTCTCCGGCTATTTTTATTACTTTACCTGTTGCTATATCAAATTTATCAACTCCATGATAGGACACAGGGAAATTTTCCGCGGGGGCATATCCTTTTCCTTTTTTTGTTATTATATGAAAAAGAACCGGCCCTTTCATATATGTAATATTCTGAAGAATTTTTATAAGATTATTCAAATCATGACCGTATGTGGGTCCGATATAATCAAATCCCATTTCTTCAAATATCATGCCTGGAGCAAAAATAGCACGCATATTTTCATCAAAACGTTTGGCAATATTATGCACTTTATTCCCGACTTTTGGTATAGACTTTAAAAAACCGTCAAATTCTTCTCTGAATTTTGTATATGCCGGGTTGGAAAATATCCGTGTTAGATAGGAAGCAAGTGCACCTACTTTCGGGGAGATAAACATTTCATTATCATTTAGAATAACAATTAAATCTTTTTTTAAATGACCCGCGTTATTTAATGCTTCAAATGCTATACCTGAAGTCATTGAACCGTCACCGATTACAGCCGCAACTTTATAGTTAAGTTTTTTCAGGTCTCTGGCGCAAGCCATGCCAAGAGCAGCAGAAATAGATGTTCCGCTGTGACCGGTATCAAAAACATCATAGATGCTTTCACTTGTGCTTGGAAACCCGCTTATCCCTTCATGCTGACGTAAAGTAGAGAATCTGTCTTTACGTCCTGTGAGAAGTTTATGAGCATAACATTGATGTCCCACATCCCAGATAATCTTATCCTGAGGTGTATCAAGCACATAATGCAGAGCAATCGTAAGTTCAACAACACCAAGGCTTGAGGCAAGATGACCGCCGGTTTTAGACACAGTTTCAATTATAGTTTCTCTTATTTCCTGTGCAAGCTGGGGAAGAAGAGATTGATTTATTTTTTTAAGATCACCAGGATCATTAATTAAATCTAAAAGTTTTCCCATTAATTACCTCATAAGGGTCTTGCTGCATTTAAAATATGAATAGGAGTTTGCAAAAACTCAGGATTCACCCATATTTATCTTAATCTCCAAATCGGAATTCGGGTGTTTAAAATTTTCTATCTCTTATAAAATTCGCTAAAAGTTCCAGTATTTGTCCGCGCTGTCCGAATTTTTTGGCTTTTAAAATTGCATTATTTATCAATTTATTACTCAGTTGTCGTGACTTTTTTATCCCGAACAAACTAGGGTAAGTATTTTTTTTATTTATTATATCACTGCCTGCTGATTTTCCCAAAAGTTTTGTATCTCCTTCAATATCCAGAATATCATCCACTATTTGAAAAGCCAGACCGATATTTCTGCCGTATTCAGAAATATATTTTAATTGTTTTGAATCAGCACCTCCTAAAAACGCCCCTGCATAGACACATGCTTCTATTAAATCAGCAGTTTTGTGATTATGAATGTATTTAAGTGTTTTTGCATCTGTTTTAATACCGCTTGTTTCAATATCAACAATCTGTCCCCCTATCATACCATATGTTGAAATTGCTTTACTAATAATTTCTATAACTTGAGCCGTGATTTCCGGTTTAATATTTTTGCGTTTTGACATTAGTAAAAATGCATGTGTTAATAAAGCATCACCGGTAAGAACTGCGGTTGCCTCTCCAAATACTTTATGTGAAGTCGGCTTCCCCCGTCTTAAATCATCATTATCAATACATGGCAGATCATCATGAATTAAGGAATATGTATGTATCATTTCAACCGCACAGGCTACAGGCAGAGCATTTTTAATCTCTTCTGGTGAAAATATTTGGCAGCCGGCAATTACGAGTATTGCGCGCAGTCTCTTCCCGCCGGCAAATATACTATACCTCATTGCTTTATGGATGGACTCCGGATAAATTGAATCTTCCGGCAGATATTTATCCAATGCTTTATCAATTATTTCTTTATTTTTTTTAAAATATTTTTCCAAACTAAATTTATTATGCTTAATTGAATTCATTCTGAATATTTAACATAGCCAATTTCTTTTGTCAACTTTTATAAAGAACCCTGCGGCAGACAGACTGGGTCAAATCAATTTATTTAGTTATGGAGGATTTATGTAGCGGCTGGATTACTATCCAGCTTAAACATGGCGAATGGTAATTCGCCCGCTACGCAGGATGTAATTGTTTCCTTTCTAT
>JACQWU010000145.1 GCA_016209155.1 Candidatus Desantisiibacteriota bacterium
CATAGAACCTTTGAAAATTGCTCTTGCTTTTTTATAAGCGCTGCCAGGACGCATCCAATTATTAGTTGGACCTGTATCATCTTTCTTTTTTGTGCAGATATAGGTGAGATGTTCTGTGCGTGCAACATCATTTGCCGCGGTGCGGTGAAGGAAACAACCCGGCAGTTTTTCATCATTCAAAGGAATAAGTTCACCGCTTGAAACTGCCTCTTTTTCTAATTGCGCTTTTTGTTCGTTTGAGCCGGTAATCCAAACCACTTCATCCGGCTGGCAAATTTCCACGCATGATTTTATCCACGATTCCAATTCTTTAGGTTTATTCATAATTTATAAATTTTATCCGATATTATTTACGAATTTTAATCTTTTATAACACTACAGTTTCATAATTTATTGATATTAATATTATTTTTTGTCTTTGTCAAATAATTAATTAATCAAAAAAATTCTTGACTCCTCTACTTTTATATGGTTAAATTAAATATAAAAAAGACAACAAAATTTGATTAAAAACCAATGAAAAATAAACTGCTGATTATTATTTTATGTCTCTTTGCAACATCCTGCCATCATAGAGAAATTTTTTATTACGGCGCACCTACTCAACTTCCCGGGGTAATAAAAGATATGAAAACTCCCGGATTCTGGATCAGTAAAATTCAATATCCTGATAAAATTTTATTAAATGAAAACGAAATAAAAGATTTGAATTTAAGTATTATTGAAAAATCTGAAGCTTTGAAGGATATCGGCAAATTTGATACAACAATAAAAAATGATGACATAAAAAACAAGATTATCGAATTGTTTGATTATAGTAAAAACGAAGATTTATATATAGTTACAGGTGAAAATAGCAAAAAAATAACAGCAAAATATTATAAGAATATATTAAAAAATATGGATACAGGAAACATTTCCGATAAAGTTTTTGTAAAATTCGGTATAATAAACCATTATTCAAACCAGAGGTATATTCCCACTAATGACCAATTAAACGATATCCCGGGAGAATTATTTTTTGACCAAATCCAGATTAGCGGCCTTGATGTTGGAACACCTGCCGCTGTTCTCCATGAAAGCCTTGATAAAAATTGGTTTTTTATTTGTTCCCCTATTGCGACTTTTGGATGGATAGAAAAAAAATATATTAATCTTTGCAATAAAAAGGAAATGGATTCCTATATCAATCCTGAAAATTTCATAATATCTGTTGAACCAAAAACTGAAATTTTTCTTAATAAAGAAAGAACTAATTATTATGACTATGTAAAAATGGGGACAAAACTTCCATATAAAGTAATAGATAATTCTGACATAATCGAAATCCTGCTCCCGTCATCCGATGAAAACAGTAACTTTAAAATAATCAGCGGATTTGTGCAAAAGAACAGAATAAATTTTGGTTATATCCCATACACACAAAGAAATATAATTGAACAGGCATTTAAATTATTGAATACACCTTACGGCTGGGGTGATATGTTTGGAGAACAGGATTGCTCGCGTTTCATTTGCGAAATATTCGCAAGTTTCGGTATAATCCTGCCGAGAAATTCCGGGGATCAGGCAAAAACAGGAAATATCTGCGGAGAATTTAATGAAGAAACACCTGTTAACGAAAAATTAAATGTAATAAAAGAAAAAGTCCTGCCTGGGGTAACTTTATTAAGAAGGAATGGGCATATCATGCTATATCTGGGATTATGCAATGATAAACCCTATATTATCCACGATACATGGGCATACTCAAAAAAATTGGGATTTAAAGAAGAAACCATTTTAATAAACAAAGTGGTTGTAACAGATTTATTTCTTCTTGGCGAAAACACAAAATCAGGTTCTCCAATTGAAAAAATTAACGTTATAACTAATATCTTACTGCCTGATTAATATATAAAAATCTTATATTATAAGCATAGCATCCCCATAGCTGTAAAAACGATATTTCTCGCGGATGGCTTCTTTATATGCTTCAAGTATAAACTCGCGGCCTGCGAATGCGGATATTAGCATGAGTAAGGTTGAACGGGGCAGATGAAAATTTGTAATTATTCTATCAACGATCTTAAAATCATAGCCGGGATAAATAAAAAGGTTTGTTTCTCCTTCCCTTTCTTTGACAATTCCATCACCAATAGCGCATGTCTCCAGCACTCTTGCTGCGGTTGTTCCTGTTGCAAACACATGTTTATTATTCATTTTCGCAGTATTTATTATGTCTCTTGCATTTTTTCTTAATCTATAGGATTCGCTGTTCATTGTATGCTTTTCAATATCCTCAACTTCAACCGGAGCAAAAGTCCCATATCCGACATGAAGCATTATGTATGCAAGGGAAACTCCCTTTTCCTCTATCTGTTTAATCAATTCATCAGAGAAATGCAGTCCTGCTGTCGGAGCCGCTATAGAACCTTCATTTCGGGCAAATACTGTCTGGTATCTTTCCCTGTCCTCCGGCTCGCTTTCACGCTTAATATATGGGGGGAGAGGTGTTTTACCCAATACTTCAAGAACATCCTGAAATTTTCCTTTATAAGTAAATTTAATAACGTGCTGGCCCTTTTCCATTTTCGCTATTATCACAGCTTTAAGAATGCTATCTTCAAATATAATATTTGTGCCTAAATCAACCTTACGCGAAGGTTTAACAAGCGCAATCCATACATTTTTATCTACTTTTTTTAAAAGAAGAAATTCTATAAATGCTCCTGTATCTTCTTTTTTCCCGATAAGCCTTGCAGGCATTACTTTGGTGTTGTTTAGGACAAGAACATCTTCCGGTTTTAAATATTCAAGAATATCTTTAAAACTTTTGTGCTCAATAGTTTTGGACATACGATTAACAATCATAAGTCTTGATTCATCTCTTTTAGGATTTGGATATTGCGCAATTAATTCTTCCGGCAGTTCAAAATCAAAATCTTCAATACGCATAAACTAGCCTCAACTTTCATAGTATTATCTTTTCAGATTCTCGAAATATTTTATCACAACTTCTTTGTCACTGAATTCAATCACTTTATCTTTAAAAATCTGTTTGGTCTCATGACCTTTTCCGGCGATCAATACAAAATCCCCCTGGTTTGCAATACTTAAAGCTTTTTCAATTGCTTTTTTACGATCAATTATTTTTATATAACATCCTTTTTTATCTTTAGGTATGCCGGCTATAATTTCTCCGGCAATTTTATCAGGATCTTCAGAATGTGGGTCATCAGATGTAATTATCACATAATCGCTGTAAGTAACAGCTATCTTCCCCATTTCCGGACGCTTAAATTTATCTCTGTCACCGGTTGCACCAAATACCAAAATTATCCTGCCGAGGGAAAGAAATTTTGCCGTTTCCAACCGACAGCAGCCATTATATTGTATACATTAAACATTCCTATTAATTTAACCTTACAATCGATAGCACCTTTCGGTGTAATTAAAGATAAAGAAGTTCCGTCAGCGCAAATTGATACATTAAAAGCGACAATATCACTTCCTCTTGAAAAACCATACGTAATTATTTTTTTACCGCATTTAACTAAATTATCGGAAAAAGGATCATCCTTATTAATCACTGCAATCCCATCGGATTCTAAATAATGACAAAAAAGCTCTTGCTTGGCTTTTCCATATTCCTCCATTGTTTTATGATAATCCAGATGATCATGAGTAAGATTCGTAAAAATCGCTATTTTAAACTGACTTCCCCAAACTCTTTTTTGCGCAAGAGCATGTGATGACACTTCTGCCACTACATACTCCACTTTGTTTTCAACCATTTTAGTTAAAAGGGATTGAAATTCAACGGGATCGGGAGTTGTATATTTTGGTGAAAATTTTTCCTCACCGATTTTATTATAAATAGTTCCAATAATTCCGGATTTTTTGCCGGCAACATTCAAAATAGATTCCAATATATAAGAGGTAGTGGTTTTTCCATTAGTCCCTGTTCCCTTTTTAATCGCATTTTCTATATAATCATTACCATCAGAAGTATCCCCTTTAACAGCAACAAAAATTCCCCCCGGAAGTACCTGGCGTGAATCATGGGCAACTGATGTAAACTTCACATTAGGATCTCCCCTAACCGCCTTTATTTCAATTGTCTTTACCAAATCACCAAGAATCATCCCTCGTCCTTTTCTTCATTCATTGCTATTTTTAACCCTCGTATGTTACATTTTTTATTTTAGAAATTCAAGCGAAAATTGTTTTTGGGAATTGTTTTTGGGATTTACGAAATATGTATTTGTAATATATGTATTATACAATGGGATTGCTTCGCCGCTTCGCTCCTCGCAATGACTTTTTAAGCAGCCCCTAAAAAAATGCGGGTAAAGCCCATAGGTAATTACGATTACAGCATCGCAGTCAGGAGACTGCTCCTACCAGCTCCTACCTGCCCTTATAAATTTTCATGCTCCTTTGTGCTAATTTGTTGGCATGAACGTTTCATTATAAAAATTTGAGATAATTTATAATCACTTGCTATATAAGACTTATTTGCTAAAATCAAATTACATAACTTAATACCTATGGCCAAACGCCATTGTCATTGCAATTGTGGCTAAGTAATTAAATTATATCTTTATTGGAATGATAAAAGAGAATGTACTGCCTTCTCCTATTTTGCTTTTCACCCATATTTTTCCTTCATGTAATTCAATATAAAGCTTAGATATAGAAAGTCCTATTCCCATGCCGCTATATTTGCGTATGATTGAGTTATCAACTTGATAAAATTTTTCAAATATTTTTTCATGCTCTTCTGGTGCAATCCCTATGCCTGTATCAGTAATATCAATTTGAATAAAATCGTTTTTAATTTTCATGAGTTTTATTTTTATTTTCCCGTTTATGTCAGTAAATTTTATTGCATTTTCTAAAAGATTAATAATAACACGTGCTATTTTTTTATTATCAGCATTAATTATAATTGGCTCATCAGGTAATTCCAGTGCGATTATTATTTTTTTTACTTCTGTTTTTAATTTTAAAGATACGGCAATTTCTTTAATTAATTCATTAATATTAAAACTTACTAATTTAAGCTTCTCACCTTTTGAAACTATTTTTGCATAATTTATTAAGTTTTCTATTAAAGATTTAATATGTTCTGTCTTTTTTTGCGTAATTTTCAGTTGATTCTCAACAACAACATCTAAATGTCCCGAAGTGTTGGATAAAATCAAATCGATATAACCTTTAATTACTGTAAGCGGTGTATTTAGTTCATGAGAGATATTGGATAAAAAATTATCTTTCATTTTATCCAGAGTTTTCAACTCTTGATTTGTTTCAAATAATTCCTTATAAAGTAATGCATTTTCCATTGATATTGCTATTTGAGAACATAAAAGCTTTAATATTTCAATTCTTTCTTTAGTAAAAGCATATGTAATAAGATTATTTTCGAGATACAGGATTGCTAAAATATGCGATTGTTTAAGAATAGGAATACACAAAATAGATTTTGGTTTATTTTTTAATATATACTTATCCGGGTAAAAAGCATTTTTAATACCCGCATCATCTATTATTACATCTTCTAATGTATGTTTCACATAGTTTATTATATTTTTTGGGATATTCGAATATTTATCTAAAACCGTATTGTTAATTATTTCAATTTCCGTATTATTTATATTGCAAACTGCGGTCACATATAATTCATCACTTTTGCTTATAATAATTATACCTTTTTCAGCACCTGCATTTTCCATAATTATATACATCAAAGTTTTAATAAGTTTATCAAAAAATATCTGTTTACCCCAGGTGACCACTTTTACATTTGCTCCCCATTTAATATAACACTCTATTGCTCTTCCAATATATACACCAGCGGTAATATTTCTGCCATTTTTAAGATAAAATTTACCTGCAAGCTCATAACCAAGCGCTTCTTCATGAATAAATTCATTTTTATTTGCCATCTCAATTGCCTGATCATACAATTTTATCGCAATATTTTTTTTATTTTTTAACCGGGATAATTCTGCTTTAATAAGCAGATATTTATGCTTAAAGTTTTCGGGACAATATTTTGTCCATTCTTTTAATTTATCCAAATTCGCATTTAACTTTTTTTCATATCTATCTTTATCAGATTCAGGTAAAATATAAAAATTTGCTATTACTATTAATGAATAATAAAAAACTGCTATTACTTCCGTATAAATCCCCGGAGCACTTTGAAAATATTTTTCTCCATCAGATGCATGAATAAATGCTTCTTTATCATTTCCAAGAATGTAATTTAACATTAATTTCCATGCATAGCATTCTGTTTTTAATACTAAAGGTTCTTCTTTTTGTACTGATTTAATAAAAAAATTATCCTGATCAAATTCTTGATTTATCTGTTTAAAAGGATCACCGGGTAAATCCGTTAGTTTAACAACAATGTTTGCCTCATTCAAATAAAAATATTTTACATTTTCATCTTTGTTGGTTTTTATGAAATCTAATGAAGTTTGCATATTATTATAGATATCATGCAAATTATCACCTTTTGAAATACTAATAAGATTTATGCCTACAGAGCTGAATGTTGCAAATATAATATCCCCAACTTTTAATCCATAATCATAAGCTTCTTTCATATATTTCAAAGATGTCCTTAGATGCAATTTCCAATGTGAGACATGCCCTCCGAATATTTCATATAATTTTGGTATCTGGTTTATATTTTTAAATTTGTCATTTAAGCTTAATGCTAATTGAGCAAATTTATATCCTGTTTCAATATCATGGGCAACGCCCATAAGCATTAAGGCATAAAGCATATTTGCATAAGAGGAAAATGACGAATTCCCATATTTCAAAGAAATATTTACTACTTTTAATATAGAAAGTGAAAATAATTTATGATTAGATAAATAGGAAGTTATACTTAGATCAATTAATATTTTAATTATAATTAATTTTTCAGGATCATTCAATTCCTTAGAATTTATTATATCTTCAACTTTTCTTTTACCAATATTTTTCTTTACTTTATTAAATTCATTTACAATCTCATTGTCCTCCGGAAATTCCGGTAAATTTAAATTGAATAATTTTAATGCCTCGATGCCGATTCTGTTTGCCTCACTGAATTTTCCCCTGCTTGAATATAATTTAATTTTGAGATTTAGGAGTTCACCTTTTTCAAATTTTGTTTTTGATCTTTTAAAAATGTTTTCAAAAAGTTTTTCAGCTTCATCAAAATTACCTGTTAGAAAATAACATTCGCATTCAATTGAATAAAGTGAGTAACACAATATGTAATTTTCATTCCAGTTTTTTTCATTTATTAAGGAAATACCAAATTGCACATATTTCAATGCAGAAAGATAAGCATTAGATTGTTTTGCCTTTTCCGCAGCTTTCAAATTAATTTCCGCAGCTTTTATTTTTTCTTCCGGTAGAGTTATAAGATCAAGAGCAAAATTAAGATGAGTTGCAATATCAAAATATTTTTCGGATAATTCATTTTTTGGTGTTTTTTGATAAATCAGGTTTCCAATTTTTAAGTGTATTCCTTTTTTTTCTTTTTCTGAAATAAGAATATTGATAGATTCTGCAATTTTATCATGATAAAATTTAAAATAATTGCTAAAGTTTAGGATGAGACCTTCCTTAATTGCCATTGTTAAATCTGCGTAAGTTTTTTCAATAGTATTGTTATATACGGAAGATAAAGTTTCAATATCGAATTGATCTCCAAAACATGCCGCATATTCAAGACATTTTATGGTTTCATCCGGAAGTTTTTTGATTTTCTCAACCATCAGATCAACAATATTATCTGAAAATATCAAATTTTTATTTCTTTCAATATCAATAAAACATTCAAATCCAATTAATTTATTTTTATAAAGATTGTATAAATATTGATAAATAAAAAATGGATTTCCGTTGGTTTTTTTATTTATAAAATCCACAAAGTCATTAATCTGATTTTTTTCACATTCAAATGCGTCTCCTATCAACTGGGCAATATATTTTAGTTCCAGCGGTTTTAATTCTATTTTGTTAATTTGCATAACTTTTTCAACAATTTCATTTATTGTATTAAAAAGAATATGCGATTTGTCTACCTCATTATCTCTATATGCTCCGATTAATAATAAATATTTCACACTCGATTCTGATATTAAAAATTTTATAAGATTAAGACTTGCAGAATCAATCCATTGAAGATCATCTAAAAAAATAATTAAAGGAGATTTATTTGAAGTAAATGTACTGATAAAATTTTTCAAAACAAAATTGAATCTAATATGGGTTTCGATTGGATTTAAAGGCATTATTGGCTGTTGTTTTCCAATAAGCATTTCCAGTTCCGGAATTATGTCAATAATAATTTGTCCGTTTATATCTAAAATTTTCGAAATTTTTTCTTTCCATATTTCAATTTCCTGTTCACTTTCTGAGAGTATCCTTTTTATAATTTCTCTAAATACAAGAATCAATCCGCTATAAGGAATGGTTTTAGTTATCTCATCAAATTTTCCTGATGCAAAATAAACATTTTCATCATAAATGGAATTAAAAGCTTCATTAATTAAAGTGGTTTTACCGATACCCGGCGGTCCGGAAATTAAAATTAATTCGGTATTACCTGATTTTGTCTTTTCGAAAATATTCCTGATAAGTTCAATTTCCTGTTTACGTCCATATATTTTATGATGGATATCAAATCTTGCAGGAATATCTTTTTGGCCAAGCGAAAATAATTCGATTTTATTATTTTTTATGTAATTATTTAAACATACCAGTAAATCATTTCTTAATCCTTCCGCATTACAATATCTTTCTTCCGGTATTTTAGATGTTAATTTTTGAATCAAATTAATTATCATTTCCGGTATATCAAAGTATAAATCTGAATCAAATTTAATAGATTTAGCCAAATGAGAATGAATAATTTCAAGGGTATCATCGGATACAAAAGGGGCATAGCCTGTCAGCATTTCATAAGAAATAATGCCAAGTGAATAAAAATCTGTTTTATAATCAACTAAACGTTTTATTCTCCCGGTCTGTTCAGGGGAAATATAAGGAAGTGTATATTTAATAATTTTTTCATTAAACATAGAAATATTTTTTATATACTGAATTTGAGGAATACCATAATGAATTACATTAATATTATTCTTTTCATTTATTAGAATATTGTATGGTGTAAGATGGTTATGAAAAATATCAATATTATGTAATGTATTTAATTTTTCCGATATATTAAAGGCAACTTCAAGAAATGTTTTAACATCAAAAGAAGTATTTTTTTCAATATATGATTTCAGAGTTATCCCGTCAAAATACTCCATAATTATGATTACTTCATAATTATTATCAATTATTTCATTGATTCCTAATAACTCTGATTGTGGATTATTTTTTAAAAAATTATATTCATATTTAAGTTTTGCAATATAATTTTGCCAAAAATATAATTTTTTATAAATTGAGATTAAAGCTTTTTTGCGAATATCAGAATTTAGATGAGCAGAATATGTAGATACAAAAACAAGTTCGCTTACTTTTTTATCTAAAGTATAATTAGAAATATTTTTCATTATAATATTCACTTTTAATAAATAAGGAATCCTGCGGTAGAGACTGTAATGTAATGGAATTTCCCCCCAGATTGAAATTCTTTAATATTATATTATAACATATATATATATATTTAGCATTATACGGTATATGGAATTATTAATTCGCTGTCAAAAATTCCCTTGACAAATAAAATTCATAATGATAAATTATTAGCACTCTAATAATGTGAGTGCTAAAATGAAGATACCCCGCACTAAGCTGTGAGTAATCTTCTATCCCTGATAGGAATTATTTATTGTATATTTTAGTATGTTTATTAATAGTTAAGGTTAAAAAATGGATTTATGTTTAGATGAACGAAGCAAAAAAATATTTCAGGCAATAGTTCAGAATTATATTAAGACAGCCGAACCTGTTGGATCGCGTACTATTGCACGACACTATAATTTAGGAATAAGTCCTGCTACAATACGTAATGTAATGAATGATCTTGAAGAAATGGGATTAATTACACAACCTCATACTTCAGCAGGAAGAATACCAACTCATAAAGGCTATAGATTTTATGTGGACAGCCTTATGGAACGGTCTAAACTTACAAAACATGAAGAAGAAAATATACAGATTAAATATAATGATAAAACTAATGAATATACTGATGAAATTTTTCATTTAACATCAAAATTATTATCAGCGATTTCAAATTATGCGGGAGTTGCTATTGCTCCGATAACTTCAAAAAGCAAAATAAAAAAAATAGAATTTATTAATGTTTCTTCAAAAAAAATATTAATGATATTAATTACTGATTCTAATCAGGTGAAAAATAAAATTATTGATATTAGTGAAGAAATATCATCGGATGAACTTCATATTATATCTAAAATGTTCACCGATAAACTAAAAGATTCATCTTTATATGAAATCCGTAATAGTATTAAAAATGAAATTCTATTAGCTAATAAATTTGAAATAAATAAACCTGAGTATAATGAATTATTTAAAAAGACTATACATTTTGCAGAAAGCTGTTTGAATATTGAAGTTGATAAAGATATTTATCTTGAAGGAGCGGCAAATATACTTAAACATCCTGAATTTTCCAAAATAAACAAAACAAAGGATCTTATTAAATTGTTTGAGGAAAAAAAGGATTTGTTTAAAATTGTTGCCAGAACCGTGGAAACTGATGGGGCAAAAGTATATATAGGGGAAGAGAATAATATATCGGAAATGAATAATTGCAGTGTGGTTATATGTTCATATAAAGTGAAAAACCTCCCCGGCGGCATTATTGGAATAATCGGCCCTACCAGGATGAAATATGGTAAAATTTTTTCTATTGTTGAATATACATCTTTTCAACTTGAAAATATTCTTAAACTTTTGATTGATTGATAAAAGTGAAGGAGGTATAGGTTATAATGACAAATAAACATCATCATAATAATACACAAGAAAATAAAGATTTCGGACATCCTAATGCTCAGGAATCCGTTGAAAATACTGCAGATAAAAATGAGGAAGAAAAAATTGGAGAAAATATCAAATTATCATATATTGAGAAAATAAATGAACTTGAAAAAAAAATAAAAGAAAAAGAAAGTGAAATTTCTAATTTAAAGGATAAAGATTTGCGGCTTCATGCTGAATTTGATAATTTTCGTAAAAGAACAATAAGGGAAAAAGAAGAATTAAGTCAATATGCTCATGAGAAATTAATAGAACAAATGCTGCCTATTTTGGAGGAGCAAAATCAAAAATTCAAAAATTTTATTGATGGTATTAATATGAGTTATAAAAGCTTAAAAAATGTATTTGAGAAAGAAGGACTAAAAGAAATAGATACATGCGGGCAATCTTTTAACCCTGCTATACATGAAGCGATTCAAATAGTAGAATGTCAGGATCATCCTGATGAAAATATTATTGAACAGATACAAAAAGGATATTGTCTCGGCAATAGGATTTTACGCCATCCAAAAGTGAAAGTTGCAAAAAATATTAATAATAATATAGATATAAAAGAAACAGAAGAAGAATCATCATCTTCTGATATTGATAAATCTGTTTCATAAAACAAAAATAATAAATTTCACAATTTAAAGGAGGAATAAAGTTATGTCAAAAATTATTGGAATAGATTTGGGAACTTCTAACTCTGCCGCAGCAGCTATGGAAGGAGGGAAACCTACAATCATTCCTTCTGCTGAAGGGACTTCTGTCGGAGGAAAGGCTTTTCCATCTTATGTGGCTTTTACTTCAAAAGGAGAACTTTTAATCGGTGAACCGGCACGGCGTCAGGCTGTAACTAACCCTGAGGGAACTATTATTGCTAATAAAAGGAAAATGGGAACAGCACATAAATATAATATTTACGGAAAAGAATACACTCCTGAACAAATATCAGCTCATATTTTGCAAAAAATTAAAAGAGATGCCGAGTCTTTTCTGGGTGATAAAATCGAAAAAGCTGTTGTTACAGTTCCGGCATATTTTGACGATCACCAGCGTCAGGCCACAAAAGATGCAGGGAAAATTGCAGGGCTTGATATCATACGTATTATAAACGAACCTACTGCCGCATCACTTGCATATGGGATAGATAAATCTACTAAAGAGCAAAAAATACTCGTGTTTGATCTTGGTGGAGGTACACTTGATGTAACAATAATGGATTTTGGACAGGGAGTATTTGAAGTTATTTCCACTTCAGGCGATACGCTCTTAGGCGGAACTGATATGGATAATGCTCTGATAAATTATGTATGTGATGATTTTAAGAACAATACAAATATTGATCTTCGAAAAGATAAAATGGCTATGCAGCGTGTTAGAGAAGCTGTGGAAAAAGCGAAAATAGAACTTTCAAACGTTATTGAGACAGAAATAAATCTTCCATTTATAAGCGCAACAAATGAAGGGCCACAACATCTTGCAATGAAATTACGAAGAGCTAAACTGGAAGAATTAATTGCTCCCATTATAGATCGATGTTCTAAGCCGATTGATAATGCCTTAAAAGATGCTAAGCTTACACCGGATAATATTGATAAAATAATTATGGTCGGCGGTCCGACCCGTATGCCGATTGTACAAAAATTTCTTGAAGATCATGTAGGAAAAAAGATTGAACGCGGTGTTGACCCGATGGAATGTGTGGCTATGGGCGCTGCAATTCAGGCTGCAATTCTTCAAGGTGACATTAAAGATGTTTTGCTTTTAGATGTTACTCCTCTTTCACTGGGGATTGAAACTCTCGGCGGAGTGTTTACTAAATTAATTGAAAGAAATACCACAATCCCAACCCGTAAAAGCCAGATATTTTCTACTGCATCTGATAATCAGCCGGCAGTAAGCATTCATGTTCTTCAGGGAGAAAGAGAAATGGCCTCTTACAATAAAACTCTCGGAAGATTTGATCTCGTCGGCATTCCTCCAGCCCCGAGAGGTATACCGCAGATTGAAGTTACTTTTGATATAGACGCAAACGGGATTGTACATGTATCGGCAAAAGATCTTGGTACCGGAAAAGAGCAAAAAATACGAATTGAAAGCTCAAGCGGTTTATCAAAAGAGGATATTGATAAAATGGTTAAAGATGCTGAGTCGCATGCGGCACAGGATAAAAAAAGAAAAGAAGAAGTTGAGATACGCAATCAAGGAGATACACTGGTTTATACAGTTGAAAAATCCTTAAAAGAGTATGGCGATAAAATTAGTGCTGAAGATAAAACAAAAATTGAAAATAGTAAGATTGATAGAAGTTCTCCTTTAAATATTTTAGGTGAGGATGTCCAGTGGTAAAAAAGTAGGAGGACACGCTTGTGAATGGGCAAAAGCCATTGCAATCAGCTACCTTGCTTCCAGCTGTAAAAGATGCTGATTTTGAAGTAGTAGATGACGATAAAAAAGATGATAAAAAATAATGAATAATATATAAATGTGTTATAATTATTTGTGTATTATCAAAAACAATAATAGGAGAGAAATAAGCATTGGCTATTAAACAGGATTACTATGAATTACTGGGGATAAATAAAAATGCTTCTCCAGATGAAATAAAACGGGCATATCGCGGCCTTGCAATGCAATATCATCCGGATAAAAATCCGAATAATAATCAAAGTGAAGAAAAATTTAAACTGATTAATGAAGCATATGAAATATTAAGTGATCCACAAAAACGCTCATATTATGATCAGTTTGGACATACCGGTCCGGGATTAGGGAATAATTTCTCGCAGGAAGGTTTCTCCGAATTTACAGATTTCAATGAAGTTTTTGGAGATATTTTTTCTAATTTTTTTGGAGGCACATCAACCAGCGGAAGACGCCGTCAATCATCACAACGCGGTTCTGACCTTCAGCTTGAATTAAAAATATCTTTTATGGAAGCATGTTTCGGTGTTGAAAAAGTCATTGAATTAAATCATATGAAAATATGTAAGTCCTGCGGCGGAACCGGTGCTCTTGATGAAAAAAGTATAGAGACGTGTAAACATTGTCACGGGACAGGACAGGTAAGACATTCTCAAGGATTTATTACTTTTAGCTCTACATGCACATATTGCAGGGGCGCAGGAAAAACAATAACAAATTTATGTCCTAAATGCCGCGGCGGCAGAAAAATATCTGAAACAACTAAAATTAATGTAAAAATTCCGGCGGGGATTGATACCGGATCAAAAATAAAAATTTCTGGTGAAGGTGATTCAGGTTATGGAGGAGCTGATAATGGAGATCTTTATATATTAATAAATGTAAAAGATCATCCTATTTTCCGGCGTGATGATACTGATATTTATTGCGAAGTACCAATAAGTTTTACACAAGCCGCTCTTGGAGCTGAAATTGAAATACCAACCTTAAACGGTAATGATCTTTTAAAAATACCTGCGGGGACACAAAACGGAAAAGTTTTCAGGTTTAAGGGTAAGGGAGTACCTATTATTAATGGCTTTGGCAGAGGTGACCAAAATATAAAAATAGTAATTGAAACTCCGACCAAACTTACATCAAAACAAAAAGAACTGCTTAAACAATTCGCACAGGAAGAAGAGGAAACCAACAACCCGATAAGAAAAGGTTTTCTTGATAAAGTCAAAGATATATTTCAAAAATAATTTTTTATACCTTATGCCCATGCGGGTGGGATGATAGATATTTTATTATATTTCTCCCTTCCCTGAGCACATGCCCGTCACCGAGACATAAATATTCAAAGTCTAATACTTGAAGACGTTTAATGGAATCAAGAGCGGAATGACTATCCCAAAATGAAGACAAGAAAACTTTATTCTCTTTATATTCAATTAAATCACCTGTAAAAAGGATATCATTGTATAGGTAAGAGGCGCTGCCTTCAGTATGTCCGGGAGTATGAATTATATAGAGGCAAAAATCTTCAAATGTTAATTTGGTATTATCTAAAAGATCATTTATTGATTTTTTAGTATACGGAGCGAAAATAAAATTACCGAATGAAGGTTTTTGTTTTCCTTTTTTTTCACCTGAAATAAATGGAATTTCTTTTTGCTGAGCATAAATTCTGGCATCAGGGAAAGCATCATTTCCCGCTATCTGTTCAAAATGGTAATGAGTATTAAAAATAAGTTTAACATCCTTTGGACGCAAATTTATTTGTTTCAGAGCTTCTATAACTATTTTAGCCGCTGAATCACCTGTGGAATCAATTAATACTGCACCGCTATGTATTTTTATTATATACGATGCACCTTTTTTCTGCTGCCATGACAAAAATACATTTGGAGCTATTTTTTTTATAATATCTTTTTGCTGATCAAAAATTATTTCATATTTTAACGGATAAATAGACAAATTTTACCTCCATTAACCTTTATTTAAAATCGCAATCCGGAGATTGCCCCTTGCAACCTTATTTTTTATCATTACATTTGTCCGCAGAAGGTATAAATTTTAGCATTGACACTTCTGTTCCCTTGCATGGATCCATATCAAACTTTACTTCATCCATAAAACCTTTTATTAGTAATAATCCCCTGCCATGGTCTGAAAATATCACTGATTTATCACGCGGATCTTTTATTTTGTTTATATCAAATCCCTTGCCATGGTCACGTACGCATACAATCAATTTATCTTTTTCAATTTGGTAATAAATACCCACCCAATCATCTCTATCAAAATCAGTTCCATATGTTATTGCATTTATAACCGCTTCTTTAATCGCAATCATCCATTCCGAAGCAGTATCAGTGTCAAAACCTACAACAAGGGCCAACTCTTCATTTATTATATCTACAATAAAAATGTAATCAAGCATTGCTTTTAAATTTAATTTTAAAATTTTTGAATTATTATTTTGCTCCGAAGGAGTATCTTCTAATGATCTTTTAAGAAAAATATTTTCAACATCAATTTCCTCAAAATTTATTTTCTCTGAAATTATATTTTTATCTTTCATTGCTTTTAAAACTCGTATTGCTGCTTTATGCACAATAGAGCTAAACCATTTATCCATATAGGTTATTACCATTTTTTCCGTTAAAGCATTTCTGCATACATCCGTGCATGTATAGGTCTCATCTTCTTTCTTG
The DNA here is from genome assembly GCA_016209155.1 of Candidatus Desantisiibacteriota bacterium. Taxonomy (GTDB): domain Bacteria; phylum JACRDZ01; class JACRDZ01; order JACRDZ01; family JACRDZ01; genus JACQWU01. Next base: position 16,128 of record JACQWU010000145.1, read on the forward strand.
AAATTAATATCAATAACTAATAAAGCAATATCATCTTTTAATTTATTCTGACCGCTGAAACGTATAACTTCATTATAAATAGCATCTTTTATCTCTCCGCATGGTTTTGAAATATTTTTAAACACCGTACGGATGAATCTTTCCTCACCAAAGCAATCATGCTTATGATTGCTTGCTTCAATTATTCCATCAGTGTAAAGAATTAAAAGGTCTTCATTCTGAAGCTGAATTGTGTTTTCATGATAAGTTGAATTATGAAAAATACCCAAAAGCAAATCACCTGTTTTAAGTGTTTCAAATGTTCCTGTATTGCGATGAAAAAGATAAGCGGGATCGTGACCGGCATTGGAATAAGTCAGCATAAAATTCTTTTTATTAATTACTCCATAAAATAAAGTTATAAATATATCGGAATATGCTTTATTGTCTGCAATAATTAGTTCGTTAAGTTCGCTCAATACTTTTTGAGGGAAAACTTTATCAATAGCTTCTATTTTTATAAAACTGCGCACCATAACCATCAATAGACTTGCCGGAATATCTTTACCTGAAACGTCTCCTATAGTAACAGCCAGTAAATCTTTTTCTTTAATATCAATTACATCGCAATAATCTCCGCCCATTTCCTTGGCTGGAACTGATAAAAATTCTAAATCAAGGCCGGTAACGTAAGGCATTTTTTTTGGCAGAAGCTGAATCTGAATCTCACGTGCCATTTCCATTTGATGATCAATACTCTTTTTAGCGATTGAGACTTGTAATAATTGGCTATTTTCAATAGCAGTAGCTGCCTGGCTTGCAAGAATTATTAAAAGCTTCATGTCATTTTCAGTAAATGCATCATTTGAGCTTTTATTATTTACATTCAAA